>JASLOV010000271.1 GCA_030745285.1 Dehalococcoidia bacterium
ATTCGGCGTCTCCGGCGAGCCACGACATCATGGCGCGCATCTCCCCGCCGACCTCTTCGATCATGTGCGACTGGTTGCGACGGCGTAGCGCCCGGAAGCGCGGCTGGCCCGCCTGGTTCTCGGAGATCCACTCGCTGGCGAATGCGCCGCTCTGGATCTCGTCGAGGATGCGCTTCATCTCCGTCTTCGTCTCGGGCGGGATGATGCGCGGTCCGCGGGTCATCCCGCCGTATTCGGCGGTGTCGCTCACGGAGTAGTACATATTGCCGATGCCGCCCTCGTAGATCAGGTCCACGATCAGCTTCAGCTCGTGCATCGTCTCGAAGAACGCCGACTCCGGCTGGTAGCCGGCTTCGACGAGCGTCTCGAACGAGGCCTGGATCAGGGAGCTGACGCCGCCACAGAGGATCACCTGCTCGCCGAAGAGGTCGGTCTCCGTCTCCTCGAGGAAGGTGGTCTCCAGGATGCCGGCCTTCGTGGAGCCGATGCCCTTGCCGTAGGCGAGCGCGACCTGCAGGGCCGTCTCGCTGGCATCCTGGTGCACCGCCACCAGCGCCGGCACGCCCGCGCCATCCTCGAAGACACGGCGTACGAGGTGGCCGGGCGCCTTGGGAGCGATCATGG
Organism: Dehalococcoidia bacterium; assembly: GCA_030745285.1. Taxonomy (GTDB): domain Bacteria; phylum Chloroflexota; class Dehalococcoidia; order UBA2979; family UBA2979; genus SHYR01. The sequence goes on from JASLOV010000271.1 coordinate 625, forward strand.
AGACGTCCACGCCCTCGGGGGCTGCGATCTGGTTGTAGTGAATATTGAAGCCGTGGGCGAACATCAGCGTCTTGCCGGTGTCCATGTGCGGGGCGATGTGCTCCTCGTACACCTGCCGCTGCACCTGGTCGGGCACCAGCATCATCAGCACGTCGGAGTCGCGCGCGACGTCATCGACGGTGCCAACCTTCAGGCCGGCCGCCTCGACGCGCTCCCACGAGGGCGAACCGGCGTAGAGTCCCACGGAGACGTCGAGGCCGGAGTCCTTGAGGTTGAGGGCGTGGGCGTGGCCCTGTGATCCGTAGCCGATCACGCCCAACTTCTTGCCCTTCAGCAGGTCAAGGTCTGCGTCAGCGTCGTAGTAGGTCTTCGCCATGATCCGTCCCCCTCGGTCCCCGATCGGTGCTCGCGCTACTTGCTGGTGAACGGCAGCTCGCCCTCGGGCCGCCTGCCGGACTCGGTGTGGAAGCGCTGGAGCTCGTCCGGCTCTTCCTCGTGTACTGCCGCTGTCTGTTCGCCGCGCGTCATCGCGACGCGGCCGGTACGCACCATCTCCATCACGCCGTACGGGCGCAAGTTCTCGACCAGCGCGTCGAGCCGGTCTTCCTCGGCAACGACCTGGATGATCAGGCTGGTCGGTGAGAGATCGATCACCTGTGCGCGGAAGATCTCGACGATGTCGAGCACCCCGCGGCGGTTGATCGCGCCGCATCGCACCTTCAGCAGCACTAGTTCGCGCGTGACCGTGTCCTCGCCGGTGAGATCGGAGACCTTGACGACGTCGATCAGTTTGTTCAGCTGGTGTTCGACCTGCTGCACGATGCCGTCGTCGCCGTCGACGACGATCGTCATGCGTGAGATGCCCTGCTCTTCCGTGGTGCCCACCGCCAGCGAGTCGATGTTGAAGCCGCGGCGGCGGAACAGCGACGCGACGCGCGTGAGCACGCCCGGCCGGTCTTCGACCATGGCGACGACCGTGTGCTTCATGCCGTCACCTCGTCCGGCGTCTCGATCGTCTCCGCGAGCGATGCGCCGGCCGGCACCATCGGCCAGACGTTGCCTTCCGCCTCGACCTGGAAGTCAACCAGCACCGGGCCGGGGTGGTCGTTCGCTTCCTTGATGGCGGCATCGACGGATTCGATGTCGGTGACGCGCAGGCCCTTGATGCCGTAGGCCTCCGCCAGCTTCACGAAGTCCGGCTGCGACATCGAGACGGAGACGTAGTTGTCCGCGTAGAAGAGCTCCTGCCACTGGCGGACCATGCCCAGGAAGCCATTGTTCATGATCGCCATCTTCACCGGCAGTTGCTCGTCCAGCAGCGTCGCCAGCTCATGCAGCGTCATCTGGAAGCCGCCATCGCCGCAGATCGACCAGACCCGCTGACCGGGCAGCGCAGCCTGCGCACCCATCGCCGCAGGCACTTCGAAACCCATCGTGCCCAGCCCGCCCGAGGTGATCAGCTGGTGGGGACGGGTGAACGTCATCTGCTGGGCGGCCCACATCTGATGCTGACCGACGCCGGTGACGACCGTCGCCTCCGGGCTCAGCTCGGAGATGCGCGTCACGATGTGCTGCACGGAGAGTTCGGGCCCGGACGGCACCGCCATCGAGTCGGTGTGCTCATCGCGCAGGGTGTCGACCTCGCGCACCCACTCGGCGTGGGCGCCCGTCTGCACCGCGGCCGTGAGCTGGGGCAGGACCTGCTTGACATCGCCGACGATGGCGACGGTGGCCGGGATGTTCTTGTTGTGCTCGGAGGCGTCGATGTCGACGTGAATCACCTTTGCCTCGCGGTTGAAGTCCGCGAAACGCCCCATCGCGCGGTCGTCCATGCGGTTGCCGAGCGCGATCACGACGTCGGCGGTGGAGGCGGCGATATTCGCCTCGTACGAGCCGTGCATGCCGAGCATGCCGTAGGAGAGCGCGTGGTCGGCCGGGATCGAGCCCAGCCCCAGCAGGGTGTTGAGCACCGGCGTGCCGATCTTCTCCGCGAAGGCGACCAGCTCGTCCCAGGCCCGACCGAGGATGATGCCGTGGCCGGCGATGATCAGCGGTCGCTCGGCGTCGTCGATGATGGCGGCGGCATCGCGCACGAGTTCGTCGTCGCCCGCCCCGGGGACGTCGTAGCCGCGGATCGAGACCTCCTCCGGCCAGGTGAATTCGGCCTCCTCAAGAAAGACATCCTTGGGGATGTCGATATGGACGGGGCCGGGGCGGCCGGTCTGGGCGATGTGGGCGGCCTCGGCAAAGGTGTAGGCGAGGTCGTCCGCACGCATCACCAAGTAGTTGTGCTTCACCGCCGGCATGATGATGCCGGTGGCGTCCGCCTCCTGGAAGCCGTCCTTGCCCAGCAGTTCACGCGCGACGTTGCCGGTGATGAAGAGCGTCGGGACCGAGTCCATCATCGCGTTCTGAATGGCGGTCACCAGGTTGGTCGCGCCCGGGCCGGAGGTTGCCAGTGCGACGCCCAGCCGGCCGCTCGCTCGTGCGTAGCCGTCCGCCGCGTGGCCGCCGCCCTGTTCGTGCCGCACCAGCACGTGATGGATCTCCGGATGGGCAGGCATGCGGTCGTACAACGGCAGTACGACGCCGCCCGGGTACCCGAACAGGGTGTCCACGCCAATGCGCTTCAAACACTCAAGGACGATGTCTGCGCCGCTCAATCTCATCGTTGCGTTCCGCTCTTTCGCGTTACTGCTGGGTCGCCTGGCCGTTGCTGTGTCGCGGTGATGGCGGTGGCGTGATCGGGTGTACGCCGTCGCCGGTGCGGTGAGCGCCCGACACGCGGGCGGGGCGGCGTTCCTCTGCGGAGGAGCCGCCTAGCTGAGTACGAGTACGAGTAGCAGGCCGCGGGGGGTCGCGGCGGTCAGTGACGTGCGGCTGAGATTTGTCGTGCCTGTCATCACAAGAAGGAAGTATCGGGTCGGCGGCGCGGCGGCGTCAACCGGGATCAGCCGCGACCGGCGGCGTTACCGCCCGGGACCGTTGTCCAGCTTCGATTGCAACCCGCTCAGGATCATGTCGAGGCCGAAGTCGAACTCGTCGATGGTGCGACACTCCGCCAGCAACGGGGCGATTTCGACGATGTGCGGGAAATCGTCGCCGGGCAGGTCCGCGAGGGCGATCGAGCGCGTCGGGGCGGGTGAGCGGCCGGGCGACGCGGAGACGAGAATGGGCGTGGCGGTCTGTTGCAGCACATAGCCGAGCACGTGCGCGACGAGCGTGTGCCAGCCGCGGTGCGCCATGTTCGCGTCGAAGCCGGCGTCGCGCATCACGCCCAGCATCGACTCCATGAGGTGGAGGTAGGCGGTGCCGCGGTTCGGTCCGGCCAGGATGATCGGGACGACGTTGGTGTGATCGGAGAGCGCCTCTCGGGCGGCGTGGGCGACGCGGCGCGTCCAGGGCGCCCAGCTTTCGCTCGCGCGCTTCGGGATATCGATCTCGGCGAAGACAAGGTCACCGATGCCGGCCAGGATGTCGTCCTTGTTGTCGATGTGGTTGTAGAGCGACATCGCCTCGACGCCCAGCTCCGCCGCGAGCTTGCGCATGCTCAGCGCCCGCAGCCCGTGGTCATCGACGAAGATGTAGGCGGCGCGGAAGATGCGATCGCGGGTGAGCGGCAAGCGACCGGGCCGGCGGCGACCGCCGGTGGACGGCTTTCCGACCGTTGAGGGCTGAACCATGTGAAGCTGACCAGGTGTTTGATGCTGGGGAGCGGTTACTTACAGCGTAAGATTACGCGGCGACTCGAATCGTGTCCACCGGTATTGTCGCTCAGTTCGGCGGGCCTCGCCAGGCCGGCCGCACCTCATGCAGCGCGACGGGGCCGTCGAGTCCTTTCGGCGTCGCGGTGCCGGCGTCGAGTTACGTCCGGCGTCAAGCCGGGGTCTGGCTACGGGGTCCAGGTAGTCGTCTCGGACTGCGCCTGCACCCAGGCGAACCAGTACAGCTCGGTGGTGAGCACGGCGCCGTAGCGGCGGCCGTCGATGGCGCTGACGAGCGCGTCCTCCTGCACGAACCAGCGCGTGCCGTCGCCGCCGTCGTCGCCACTGGCGATCGGGCCGTCGTCGCCCTCGCCCAGGGCCTCGATCTCCAGGCCGCCGGAGCGATAGACGCGGACGGCGGTGCCCGGCCCCTCCGAGAGCAGCACGATGGCGGTCTCGCCGATGGTGTCGTGCAGGATGCCGCGCGCTCGCAATGCAGCGGCCGGGTAGGCGCGCGCCCGGCCGTCGATCACGACGCCGACGACGAGTTCCTTCGCGGGGAGCCCCGGGGCCAGCGTGATCAGCGGGAACTCCGGCTGATCAGAGTCCGGCTCGTCCCGCAGCCCGGCCCCGGCCGCGTAGTCGCGGGCGAACCCGGTGTCGAGGTCGAGCGTGAAGGTGTTGCGGTGGCGGGTGGCCCAGTCGTTCCACGTCGTGGTCTGGAGCGGGTAGCGGTCGAGCGAGATGTCCCGGCCGAGCAGGGGGCCAGCCACCGGCTTGCCGGTCATCGCGTCCCAGAGGCTGCCGGTCTCTTCATCGAAAAGCAGTGTGCGCCCGTCGTGCACGAGACCGGATGCGCCGAGCGTGTAGTGCACGTCGCCGGCGCGGGGGTCAAGGGCGACGGCGCCGCCGCAGGGGCGGCAGAACGCGATCACGACGGGGTCACCGTCGATCTCCACGGTCACGAGCTCGTGCCAGGCGACGATGCGGCGCGGGTAGGCGTGCGCCTCTCCGTTCAGCAGCAGGCCGAACACCACGTCGTCCGCGTTCAGATAGCGCTCCTCGACACGGTGGACGAGCGCCGGCGAACGCAGCGGTTCGACCTCGTTCGGGGCGGCGCCCGCCCAGATCAGCAGGTCCATGCGCAGCGTCGTGAGCGGGAACGACTGCGGGGGCGGGGTCGTCCCGACGGCCAGCAGGTCGATGTACGCACCGTCGATGAATGAGAGCAGCCGCCCCTTCCAGGCGGCGTAGCCGGCGGGCAGTTCCGGCG
>JASLOV010000272.1 GCA_030745285.1 Dehalococcoidia bacterium
GCCCACTCAACGCACCCTGGTACCACTCCGCACATTGTGTAGGTGAAGAAGTAGTCCGGGTGTTGGGGGGAGCGAGGAGATCCGTGCGCTCTGGCGCGACACGGAGCAGTCACCGCCCGAGCGGGCGCTCGAGATCCTCGATTAGTCCTCGATCGCGACCGAGGGACGTTAGCCGCGGGTCTTGAGCTTCACTCGGCGGCGCGGATAATCGGGTCCGGTGGCCTGCGCAGCTCCTGGTCGAGCTGCCCGAAGTGGAGCTGCTCGAAGAATTCGCCGGCGCCGCGCACCGCGCGTGAAAGGCACCACGGGTGACCGTTCCACAACCTCACTCCGGGCTGCTGGCTGGCTGGGGGCGCTTCGTCGCGCGCTTCCACTGGCTCGTGCTGCTGCTGTCGGTCGGCGCGATCGTCGGGCTGGGCGTGGTGGCGCGCAGTGCCGGCGGCGAGTTCGTCGATGAATTCTCGTTGCCCGGCGTGGAGTCGCAGAGCGCGATCGAGCTGCTCGCCGACCACTTCCCCTCTCAGGCCGGGGCCTCCGCGACCGTTGTCTTCAGCTCGCAGACGCCGCTCGATCAGGAGCAGATGCAGCTGCGGGTTGCCGAGCTGCTGACGGCGTACGGGGCGCTTCCCGGCGTCGTCGCGATCAGCTCGCCGCTCGAGGGCGGTGGCGGCATCTCGCAGGACCGTCGGACCGCGTTCGCGATGCTGCAATACGCCGGGCGCGCCATCGAGATCGACGATCAGGCGATTGACGCTCTGCTTGCATTGACCGAGGAGGTGACGAGCAGAGCGCTCATCGTCGAGGTCGGCGGGCCCGTCGTGCGAGTCGGCGAACGCCAGGAACGCGGTACCGCGGAGCTGGTCGGGCTGGCCACGGCGTCGGTTGTGCTGTTGATCGCGTTCGGCTCCGTGGTGGCGATGGGCCTGCCGATCTTCACGGCGCTGCTCGCCCTCGGCTCGACGATCATGGTCCTCACGCTCGCCACCCGCGTCTTCAACATGGGCAGTTTCACCCCCGCCTTCGCCTCGATGATGGGGCTGGGCGTCGGCATCGACTACGCGCTGTTCGTCGTCACGCGGTTCCGTGAAGAGCTGGGGGCAGGGCAGGCGAAGGTCGAGGCGGTCGCCGCCGCCGTCGACACGGCCGGCCGTGCCGTGATCTTCGCCGGCGCGGCGGTGGTGATCGCGCTGCTCGGCCTGTTCGCCATTAGCATCCCCTTCATCGCCGCGATCGGCGTGGCGGGTGCGATCGTCGTCGCCGTCAGCGTGCTGATCGCTCTCGTTGTGCTCCCGGCGCTGCTGGCGATCGTCGGGGACGGCGTGAACCGCTGGCGGCTGGGGGTGTTCCGCCGCGACACCGGCGATCGAGGCGACAGGGTCTGGTACCGCTTCGCCCTCTTCATCCAGCGCCAGCCGGCGATCTCGGCGTTGCTGGCGACGGCCGTGCTGCTGCTCCTGGCCTCCCCGGTGCTGACCATGCGCCTCGGCTCCGCCGACGACGGCAACAGCCCGGAATCATTCCACTCGCGACGCGCCTACGACCTCCTTGCCGAGGGATTCGGTCCCGGCTTCAACGGACCGCTGCTGCTGGCCGCCTCGCTGCCATCGACCAGCCACGTCGTGGTGCTTCAGGAACTCGCGGCAGCGGCCGCCGGTGTGGAGGGCGTGGCCGCCGTCACCCCGCCGGCGCCGAGCCCGGACGGCCGCGCGGCGGTCATGCGGATCGTGCCGATCAGCGCCCCGCAGGACGAATCGACCGGTGTCCTGATTCGCCGCCTGCGCGACGTGGTGATCCCCCGCGTCACCGCCGGCACCGGCGTGGAGGTCTTCGTCGGCGGCCAGACGGCGGTGTTCGAGGACATCCGCAGAAAGATCACGGAGCGTTTCCCAGCGTTCCTCGCCCTGGTGATCGGGTTGAGCTTCGTGCTGCTGATGCTGGTCTTCCGGTCGTTCTTCGTGCCGTTGAAGGCCGCCGCCATGAACCTGCTAGCAATCGGCGCAGCGTACGGCGTGCTGGTGGCGATCTTCCAGTGGGGCTGGTTCGCCGACGCAGTCGGCATCGGACGGCCGGGACCGATCGAGTCGTTCGCGCCGATGATGCTCTTCGCGATCCTCTTCGGCCTCTCGATGGACTACGAGGTCTTCCTGCTCTCACGCGTTCGCGAGAACTACGTGAAGGGCGATAGCAACTCCGAGGCGATTGCGCGCGGCGTGGCGCAGACGGCGAAGGTGATCACGGCCGCCGCCGCCATCATGGTGGCGGTCTTCATGTCATTCGCGCTGAGCGAAGGCCGCACCATCAAGCTGTTCGGGCTGGGCCTCGCGACCGCAATCTTCTTGGACGCAACGATCGTCCGACTCGTACTCGTGCCCGCCACAATGGGCCTGCTCGGCGACCTCAACTGGTGGTTCCCACGGTGGCTCGACCGTCTGCTGCCGAAGCTCCAGATCGAGGGTTCGCGCGATGCCGGACCCGTCGAGCGACCTGCTCCGCCCGCCATCGAGACCACCGAGCCTGCCGAGACGTCGCCGTCCGCGCCACCTTCCGCACCGCCGTCGCCAGCCCCACCGCTGGTCGCCGCGAGCCCCGTCCCGGCAGCCGCCGCCGTGGACGCAAGGCCGCCCATGCGGGCCGCGGAGCCCGCCGCCCGCATGCCGCGTCGCGACTACATGAACGGCGGCCGCCGGATCGGCGTCGACTACATGCGCTAGCGAGTGAGGCGCTTCCGGGCTGACAATGTTGCCCGGAACCGTTCTCAGTCCAGGACACTCCCGCGCGCCGGTAGCTCAGTGGATAGAGCATCAGACTTCGGATCTGGGGGTCGAGGGTTCGAATCCTTCCCGGCGCGCCAGCCAAACACAGCGGGGGACGGTGCACGACACGCGCCGTCCCCCGTCGCATTCCCCGACCCTCCGCCGTCCGCCAACGTGCGCTCGCGACCTCGCGATATCGCCGCGTTGAGC
>JASLOV010000273.1 GCA_030745285.1 Dehalococcoidia bacterium
CTTGCCGAGGTCGTGCAGTAGGCCGCCGACGCGGGCCACCTCGATGTCTGCACCCATCTCGGCGGCGAGCGCCGAGGCGAGCCACGATGTCTCCAGCGAGTGGCGCAGCTGGTTCTGTCCGTAGGAGAAGCGGTACCGCAGGCGCCCCAGCGTCTTCACGATCTCTGGGTGGAGGCCGGTCACCTCGGCGTCGACGACGGCCTCTTCGCCGGCTTCGAGAATGCTGTCTTCAACCTCCGCGCGTGCGCGATCGACGGCCTCATCGATGCGGGTGGGCTGGATGCGGCCGTCCTGGATCAGCCGGGTCAGGGCGACGCGGGCGACCTCGCGGCGGACCGGGTTGAAGCCGCTCACGGTCACCACTTTCGGGGTGTCGTCGATGATGATGTCGCACCCCGTTGCGGCCTCGAAGGCGCGGATATTGCGCCCTTCGCGACCGATGATGCGGCCCTTCAGCTCGTCCGAGGGGATAGGGACGACGGAGACGGTCGTCTCAGCGGTGATCTCAGAGGTCATGCGCTGCATCACCGTGGCCAGCATCTTGCGCGAGCGCGCGTCCGCTTCCGCCCGTGCCGAAGTCTCCATCGACCGCACGCGCCGGGCCTGCTCCTCGCGCAGTTCCTCGTCGATCTCGTCGAGCAGGGACGTGCGGGCGTCCTCGACCGACATGCCGGCGATACGCTCGAGCTCGGTCTGGAGTTGCTCGCGCCCCTGGTCGAGTTCGCGGCCAACGTCGTCGAGTCGGGACTCGCGTTCGCGCACGGACTCCTCACCGCGCTCGAGATTTTCGGCTCGGCGGTCGACCGCCTCTTCGCGTTGTTCGAGGCGACGCTCGGAGCGGGTCATTTCGCGACGCTGGTCGCGCAATTCGTCGTCGACGTCACTGCGGTACTTGAGGGCTGCTTCCTGGCCCTCAAGCTCGGTCCGATGGCCCTCGGCTCGGGCATCCTCGACGATTCTCTCGCCGTCACGTTCCGCGCGTCGCACGAGCTCGTTCGCGAGCACGCGAACGGCGAAGTAGCCGATGATCGCGCCCACGACGAGCGCACCCGCGCCCGCGAGGGCGCTTACTGCTGCGGTGTCCATTGAGGTGCTCCGATTCGAGAGCCCGCGCCTGAGCGAGAGTTGAATCACGCCCGGCGGCGGGGCGTCAATAATCAGTTAAGTCGCGCGTCCGATGTCGCTCTGACTTCATCGTAGCACCGCAACTGGGGCGCGGCGAGGTGTTGGTTCGTCCCCGGTCTGGCGCTGCGCAGGCGCTACTTCCTCTTTATCGGGACTAGGCAGGCTGCTCGAGTCTTGCGTCCGCCCGGAGCAGGTCGAAGACGGCGTGCACGGTGGACCAGCCGAAGCCGCGGCGCTGGAGGTGGCCCGTCAGGCGCTTCACGCGTCTTTCCTCACTCAGCCATCGTAGCGACGGCAGGCGGCGCTCCGCGGCGCGGAGCGCCGCGGCAAGGTCGTCGTAGCCGTCCAGCGCCGCGGCTGCCAGATCCGCGCCGATGCCGCGACTCAGCAGCTCGCGCCGAAGCACGGACGCCGAGAGCCTCGAGGAGCGGTCGCGCGCGACGTAGTCGACCGCCCAGGTCGCATCGTCGACGTATTGGAGTTCGTGCATGCGGGTGACGGCATGCTCCACCTCGTGGGCCTCGAAGTCACTGCTCAGCGCCTCGCGCAGCTCATGTTCGGTGCGCCGCCGTCGCGCGATCAATTGCAGTGCCCGGCGGACGGCGTGAAGCCGTCGCTCGGCCGCCTCGGCGGAGGAGGCGTCCAGGGCTGGGGTTGCGGATGACACTAGACGTCGATCGGGAGCTTGCCCGCGGTCTCTTCCTCAGCGCCGGCCTTGTCGGCCTTCGCGGTCTTGTCCGAGGGCGCCGCCGGAAGAGGCGGCGCCTGATCGCTGATACCGGCCGCGCTGCGGACCAGCCCTTCGATCTCGGCCGTCAGTTCCGGGTTCTCGTACATGTGCTGGAAGGAGGCGGGGCGGCCCTGCCCGAGGCGAAGGTCGCCGTAGGAATAGAAGGCGCCGGCCTTCTTCACCACCTCGTACTCGACGGCGAGGTCGAGGATGTCGCCTTCGCGGTTGATGCCGTGGTGGTCGCCGGTGAAGAGGATGTCGAACTCCGCCTGGCGGAAGGGTGGGGCGGTCTTGTTCTTCACCACCTTGCAGCGCACGCGGTTGCCGATGAAGGCCGTGCCCTGCTTCAACGATTCGATGCGGCGGATGTCGACGCGCACGGACGAGTAGAACTTCAGCGCTCGACCGCCCGGGGTGACCTCCGGGTTGCCGAAGACGACACCGATCTTCTCGCGTAGCTGGTTGATGAAGATCAGCGCCGTGTTCGACCGGGCGACGGCCGACGTGAGCTTGCGCAGCGCCTGCGACATCAGCCGCGCCTGCAGGCCGGGCAGCGAGTCGCCCATGTCGCCCTCGATCTCGGCACGTGGCACGAGGGCCGCGACGGAGTCGATGACGACGGCGTCGAGTGCGTTCGAGCGGATCAGTGCTTCGCAAATCTCCAGTGCCTGCTCGCCGGTGTCGGGCTGCGAGATCAGCAGTTCCTCGACATCGATGCCACAGGCCGCGGCGTACGTCGGTTCAAGCGCGTGCTCGACATCGATGTAGGCGGCCAGGCCGCCGTTGGCCTGCGCCTGCGCGATGATGTGCTGCGCGAGCGTCGACTTGCCGGCCGATTCCGGGCCGAAGATCTCCGTGACGCGGCCGCGCGGGATGCCGCCGATGCCGAGGGCGATGTCGAGCGAGAGTGCGCCGGTGGGGATGGCGGAGACGTTCAGCGTCGCCCCGGTGTCCCCGAGACGCATGATCGCGCCTTTGCCGTGGTCCTTGGTGATCTGGTCGATCGCCTGGGTCAGTTCTTCGCGGCGCTCCGCTTCTGCGTCAGCCATTGGTATTCGCTCTCATTTATCCCGCCGGGAGTGTCTGGGAGCACAGTAGAACACCCGTTCGATATCGTCAAGAGCATCGACCGGGATGCTGACCGAGCCCGCGAGGTCGTCGTAGAGCCGAGCGTCGTCGAAGTTCTGAGTGCCGTCGCTGCGAAACAGCGGCCAATCCTCCGGCTCGATCGCGCGCAGCAGGATGCGCTCTCCGTGCCAGACGTTCGACATGGTGTATCGAGTGTACGGGACGTAGGGTGGCGCGATAGCGCGCGGGTGGTGGTCCGGGCGGGAGGCGGGCGATGTCGGCGGCACGCATCTCGATTCGGCTCACGCCTCGCGCTTCCCGCGACGAGGTGGTTGGTTTCGAGCCCGCCGCCGGCCGCACCGGCGGGGCGCCCGACGTGCTGCGAGTGCGGGTGACGGCCCCGCCGGTGGACGGGCGCGCCAACACAGCGCTGACGCGGTTGCTCGCAAAGCGCCTCGGGGTCGCGCGCCGCGACGTGACCGTCGTCAGCGGCCAGTCATCGCGGCAGAAGGTGGTCGCGGTGGAGGGGCTGAGCCCGGCAGAGGTGTGCGAGCGGCTTGAGGGGCGTGGGCCGCCTGCTAGCCGGAGAGAGCGGAGTTGATTACCACCAGCGTGATGATGGCGACCATCGGAGTGATGTCGACCATGCCGACCAGCGGGATCACGCGTCGCAGCGGCTCGAGGATCGGCTCCGTGATGGCGTTCAGCGCGCCCACGACCGGACCGTTGCGGTCGATCGGGAACCAGCTGATGATCGATCGAGCGAAGATCGCGAATATCAGCACATTGATCAGCAGCTGAACCAGCCCGACCACTCCGTCCACGGTTAGCCCTCCCCGAGCTCTTTCGCGCGTATGAACGCGGCCTCGATTGCCTCGTCGAATGTTGCGGCCAGCCCGGCCGCTTCCAGCTTTGCCAGCGCCGCGGCGGTGGTGCCGCCGCGCGAAGTGACGGCCGCGCGCAGCTCCGCCGGGTCGGTGCCCGTCTCGATCGCGTAGCGGGCCGAGCCGGCAAAGGTCGCCAGCACGATGTCGGTCGCGTCGGAGCGGGTCTGGCCGAGCCTCACGGCAGCGTCGATCATCGCCTCCATCACGGCGTAGACGTATGCCGGGCCAGAGCCGTGCACGGCCGTGGCCAGGTCGATTGCCTCGTCATCATGCACCTCGGACACCGCGATCGCCACGGCGTCGACGACGATGCGCAGCTGCCGCACCTGCTCCGGCGTGACCGCGGGAGCGACGAGGTAGGCGGCGGCGGCCTGGCCGACGGCGGCGGGCAAGTTCGGCATCACCCGCGCGCTCGCGTCGTGGCCGAGCAAGGCCTGTATGTCGGCGAGGGCGATGCCGGCGGCGATCGAGATCACGATCGCGTCCGCGTCGATCGCGCCCTTCAGCTCGGCGGCGGCGGTCGCGAAATCCTGCGGCTTCACCGCCATCAGCACGACGTCCGCGCCCTCGACGGCCTCGCGAGCCTCGGCGGTGACGAGCACGCCGTGTTGGGCCAGCGCGGCGCGCTTCTCGTCGAACACCTCGGCGACGGTGACGTCGGAGGGGTCCACGACGCCGGCGATCAGCCCGTGCATGAAGGCTTCGCCCATGAAGCCGCCGCCGATGATGCCGATGCGCATCGCTATCGCCTCTCACCGAAGATCGCGCGGCCGACGCGGACGACGGTGGCGCCTTCCTCGATGGCGACGGCGTAGTCGTTCGTCATGCCCATCGAGAGGCCGGTGAGGCCGTGCGCACTGGCCAGTTCGCGCAGCCGCCGGAAGACGGGGCGCGCCTGCTCGGGATCATCGACGATCGGGGCGATGGTCATCAGGCCGGCGACTTCGATGTTCGAGGCAGCCTTGGCACAGGCGAGCAGCGCCGGTAGCTCCTCCACGGTGACGCCATGCTTCGACGCCTCGCCCGCGACGTTGACCTCAAGGTAGCAGGGCAGGGGACGCGTCGCCCGGCGCTCGATCTCGGCGACCAGGCGCTCGGAGTCGACGGAGTGCAGCACGCCAGCGTATGGCAGCACCTGCCGTGCCTTGTTGCGCTGGAGATGGCCGATGAAGTGCCAGCGCGGCATCAGCCCCGTGCCGGCGGCCGCTTCCGCCTTCAGTACGAACTCCTGCGCGCGGTTCTCGCCGAGGTCGGTCAGCCCGGCCACGATCGCCTCGCGGATGGTCTCGAGCGGGTGCGTCTTCGTGACGGCGACCAGCGTCACGCCGGCGGGGTTGCGGCCGGCGCGTTCGCAGGCGGCCTCGATTTCGGCGCGCACGGCGGCCAGGCGCTCGACGATGGTGGCGGCGACGGTCATCGGTCGAGGGTACGGCGAGGTGGTGATCGGTCGCCAGCGACGCTAGGTTCGGGGCCGCCCGGGCGGCCCCGCGCTTCTTCCTCCATCTCGGCCTGGATGCGCTTGTCGCGGCGCGCGAGCCAGACGAAGCCGCCGATGATCGGGAGCACGGTGAGAATCGCGAGGGCGGGGTAGTCGCTGGTCAGCAGCAGGACGGTGCCGACCATCAACGCCAGTACGGCGATGATGGCGCCGATCGGTGGGAGCAGGATCTCGAAGGCGATGCGGATGACGAGGAGCGACTCACGGCAACCGCCCACATCGCTCGCGCGGTGTCGATTCGGATCGTATCCCTGCATGCGGAGAGTGTAGCGCCGCGCTCGCCTGTGCCGGAGTGACCGCGATCGCTACCGCGACCGGCCGCTGCCTGCTACCCGCACCGCGTGTAGCCGCAGGCCCGGCAGACCAGGCAGCGCTCGAGGTAATCGAGCTGCAGGCCGCAGTCGGGGCACGTGAGCTCGGAGCGCGGCGCGGGCGATGCCGTCGATGTTGTCGCCGCGGACCCGAGGGCTGAGTCCTCGATGGTGGCGGCGACCTCGTCGTCGAAGTGGAGGCGGAGCCAGCGGAAGATGTAGTCCAGCACGCTGGTGGCGAGCGGGATGTCGGGGCTACCGGTGGGGCCGTACGGCTCGAATCGGGTGTGTTCGAGCTTGTCGGAGAGCTTGACCAGGCTGACGCCGTATTGCAGCGAGATCGAGGTGAGCAGGGCGACGGCGTCCATCAGCCCGGAGACGGTCGACCCCTCCTTGGCTATCTTGACGAAGATTTCGCCCGGCGAGCCGTCGTCGTGGAGCCCGACGGTGAGATAGCCCTCCTGTTCGCCGACGCGGAACTTGTGCGTGATCGCCTTGCGCTCGTCCGGCAGGTGGCGGCGGTAGGGTTCGGCGGCGGGCTCGGCCGAGGCCTGATCGTGTGTGTCATGCGCGAGTACCTGGCCGAGGTGCGACCCGTCGCGATAGACGGTGACGCCCTTGCACCCGAGTGCGTGTGCCTGCACGAACACCTCGCCGATCTGCTCCGGCGTCGCTTCCTGCGGCAGGTTCACGGTTTTAGAGACGGCGAGGTCGGTGCCGGCCTGGAAGGCAGCCTGCATACGCACGTGCCACTCGGCGGAGACGGCGTGGGCGGTGGCGAAGCGCCGCCGCACTTCGGCCGGCACCTCGTCACGGTCGGTGAGCGCGGCGCCGGCGGCCAGTTCCGCCATCAACTCCGGCGTGTGGAAGCCACCATCGCGCGCCGTCCGCTCGAATGCCGCGCTCACCTCCGGCAACAGAGTGCCGTCGCCCATGCGGCGGTAGTGGGCGAGCGAGAAGAGCGGCTCGATGCCCGAGGAAGCACCGGCCATGATCGCGATCGTCCCGGTGGGGGCGATGCAGGTACGGGTGGCGTTGCGGTAGCGGCGGCCGCCAGCGTAGACGGAGCGCTCCCAGTTCGGGAAGACGCCCTTCTCCTCGCCCAGCGCCTCCGACGTGGCGTCGGCCGTCTCCCCGATCTCGCGGCTGAGCCGCCCGGCC
>JASLOV010000274.1 GCA_030745285.1 Dehalococcoidia bacterium
GACGTTCGGGCAGGAGACGTTGACCTCCAGTCCGGCGACGCCGGGGACGCCGTCCAGTCGGGCGGCCAGGCGGCCGTACTCGGCGAAGGTGCCTCCCATGATGTTGACGATTGCAGGCACATCCCAGCGCTCCCAGACGGGCGCCACCTCGCGGATCAGCTTGCCGACGCCGATGTTCTGAAAGCCGATCGAATTGATCATCCCGGCGGGCGTCTCGACGGTGCGGGGCTGGGGATTGCCCTGCCTCGGACGGAGCGTCGTGCCCTTGGAGACGATCGCGCCCAGGCGGTCGACATCGAAGTGGCGTGCAAATTCGAGGCCGTTGGAGAACGTCCCGGAGGCGGTCATCACGGGGTTCTTGAGGTGGAGATCCTGTTTGTGAGTGCGTGCCAGGTCGAGCGAGAGGTCTATCGCCATGGCGGTACTCCGGGGCGGGTTGTGACCGGATGATACGTCCGCGGCCCCGAAGCGGGTATCGATAGGTTGCCGCCCGGACGCGCGAAAAGAGAGAGACGGCCCCCCGCCGGGCGCCGTCTCTCAGTCCGGCCGCAGGGGCCGTTTTTGCCTGTTTCGCCTAGTTTTCGTCGGCGAGCTTGATGTCGTTCGGCTTCGGGATGCGCAGCGTGCTGCGCAGCTCGTTGCGAAGCGTATTCGTCTGCTCCCACATCACGTTTTCAGTGGAATTGGCGAACGCGCGCTTGCGACCGCAATTCTTGCAGACGCCACGGCTCTCACGACCGTTGGGGGTCTCGATCAGCCAGTGGTGGATGCACTTCTTGGTGCGGGCCCTGGGGGCTGTGGACTGGGACATGGTTCTGATCCTTCTCGGTGCCGGCGTCACCCCGTCGCGTGTGTAGCCCGTCGCCTGCTCCGCTAACTGCTCCGTCGCGAGACTCAGTCGCGAGACGGAATCTGCCAAGCCTACACGCTCAGCGCCGGAATTCTAGCGCAAGAATTTGTACTGCGTCAAGCATATTGCCATTTAAACGCAGAAAAGTTAGATAATTGCGCTGGCCCACCTGTTTCGGTTGACCCCGGGGCTGCCTGTACTCGACCTGTCAGGCCGACTACACTGACTCCGAAGGCTGCTTCTGGTGCGCTCACGGAGCGTACCTGCGACGTACTAAGAGAACGTTCGCTCAATATGAAACGTTCGCTGACCCAAAAAGGTTCCCCACGGCCCCGTGCCCGCCTGGTTTGAGGCTGAGAGAGTGCGATGCCAGATAGCGACGCGGTGATGACGGCCCTTGCCGGCGTGACCGATCCGGAGCTCCGACGAGACATTGTCTCACTGGGGATGGTGCGCAACGTCGCCGTCGATGGCGGACGAGTCTCGTTCACGCTCGTACTGACGACGCCGGCCTGTCCGCTCCGCGACCAGATCGAGGCCGACGTTCGTGCAGCGATCGATGCCCTGGACGGCGTCGAGGATCTGGCGATCGAGTGGGATGCCGAGGTGCGGGGGCAGGCGATGCGCGAGGGCGCACCGGCGCCGATCAAGGGCGTCAAGAACGTGATCGCCATCGCCTCCAACAAGGGCGGCGTCGGCAAGTCGACGGTGGCCGTGAATCTGGCGATCGCGCTGGCCGATGCCGGGGCGAGTGTCGGCATCCTCGATGCCGACATCACGGGCCCGAACCTGCCGACGATGCTCGGGCTGGACGAAGGCATCCTGGCGGACGGGCAGGGCGGACTGCACACGCTGGAGGCCTTCGGCCTGAAGGCCGTCTCGCTGGGGTTCGTGCTGCCGAAGGGCACGCCCGTGATCTGGCGAGGCCCGATGGTCGGTTCCGGCGTGCGTCAGCTCCTGCACGATGTCGACTGGGGCGAACTGGACTACCTGATCGTCGACCTGCCGCCGGGTACGTCGGACGCCTCCATGTCGATGGCGCAGGAAGCGGCGATCGCCGGGGTGGTCATTGTCTCGACGCCGCAGAAGGTGGCAGTCGAGGACGCGACGAAGGCCGTTGGGATGTTCGACCGGCTGGGCGTCCCGGTATTCGGCATCGTCGAGAACATGGCCTCGGACATCTTCGGGCGCGGCGGGGCCGCGGCGGCTGCGGACGAGCTCGGCATCGAATTCCTCGGGGAGATCCCGCTCGATGCGGCGATTCGCGAAGCCGGTGACGGCGGAGCGCCCATCGTGGCGACCGATCCGGGATCAGAGCAGGCGCAGGCCTTTGTGCGCCTGGCAGAGCAAGTGGCGGCGCGATGTTCCGTGCTGCAATATGCAGGGGAGAGTAGCGCGGCCTGACGGCCGTCCCCGCCCCGACACAGATCAACCGAACCCAATGTAGAGGACAGCAACACTACCGAATGCCAGATACCACACCGAAGAAGAGCGCCACTCCCCGCACCACGCGGGGCACGCGTGGCGGTCGCGGACGCTCCAGCGGGAGCGCCAGCAACGCAAAGACCACAAGCGACGAAGGCCTGGGCAGCGAGCCGCGCGTCGTGCGCAGGCGCCCGGCGAGTTCGAAGGCGGCGGCGGACGAGAAGCCCGCGCGCCAGCCACGCCGTCGTGTCTCCACCGCGAAGGCGGAAGAGAGCGCTGACGGCGATGACGCCCAGCCCCGGGTCACGACCCGGCGTCGGGCGTCCGCGTCGAGCAAGAGCAGCAAGAGCAGCAGCGCCGACACGACCGGCACGGGCAGCAAGGGAGGCCGGCGCGGCACATCGTCGTCAGCGTCCTCTTCATCATCGACCGACGAGAGCACCAGCACTCCTACCCGCCGCCGCCGGTCATCGTCGGCTGCCGCCGAGGAGAAGGGCACGAGCACCACGACTCGCCGCCGTGCAGCCTCGGCTGCCGCCAAGGAGAAAGGCGCGAGCACCCCGACTCGCCGCCGCCGGGCATCGGCGACGCCCGCCACCGACGAGAGCAGCAGTCCGTCCGCCAGCGAATCTGCGGAGGCGACGACTGCCGCGCCGGCCGCAGAGCCGGCGGTCAAGACAACGACTCGATCGCCACGACGGCGTACGGCAGCGCCGGCAGGCGATGCCGCAACCGCTGCAGGCGCCGACGCTCCAACCCTGGAGTCTCTGAGTGCCGCGCTGGCGGAGATCCGCACGGCCGTGGACGAGCTCGGTGAGCGCCTTGAGCGCTCCGCGGCCCGGCCCAAGCTGGGCGTGTTCGTCGACGTGCCGAACGTGCTCTATGGCGCGGAGGGCGCGGAATCAGAGATGAGCATGGGCAAGCTGCTCGACTACCTTGCGGACGGGCGCGAGCTGGTGCGCGCGACGGCGTACTCCCCGGTCTCGGACGACCACAACGAGCCGGTCGAGCGGCAGCGTTTCGTCGCGCCGTTCGTGCCGCACGGCTACCGCATCGTGACGAAGCCACTGAAGCGCTTCGCCGACGGCTCAATCAAGGGCAATTTCGACGTCGAGATGGCGATCGACATAGTGACGATGGCTGAACGGCTGGATGTCGTCGCGGTCGTCTCCGGCGACGCCGACTTCGCGCGGATGGTCGAGGTGATCCAGGGCAGGGGGGTGCGAGTGGAAGTCGTCGCATTCGCCGGCAGCACCTCGGTCGAGATGCGGGCCCTCGCCGACCGCTACGTCGAGCTCGGCTCGATCTTCGACCGCATCCGCATCTAGCGCGCCCTCGCGGTCCGCTGGCGGGTTGGCGGCTACCGCGGCGGTTGCCCGCCGCCCTCGAACCCGCCGTTCTCGTGGTCGAGGGCGTCCACGCCCGGCAGTTGGGGCTCGTCGCCCGGGTCGCTGTCCGAGCCGGCGGCCGTGCCACTGCCCGGCCTCGGCCCGCCTGAGCCCGCCAGCGGCATGTCCGAGGTGACGGCGGCGATGAACGCGCCGCCCGCCAGCCCGGCCCCGGCCCCGAAGAACCAGCCGACCACGGCCGGCCGCGTGTCGAGCACGAGGACCCCGATCAGCAGACCGGCGACGAGTCCGCCGCCGACGAGCAGGTAGGAACCAAACAGTTCACGCCGGAAACTCATCCTTTGCCTCCGTGGAGCCCCAGCCTCGGTAGAGGCCTCAGTAGAGGTCACGCAGGTCGAACATCGGCCCGTCGCGACAGACCAGTTTGACACCCCCGCGCGCCGGGAAGACGGCGCATGAGTAGCAGATTCCCATGCCGCAGGCCATCGGCGCCTCGACGAGCGCCTGCACCGGCTTGTTCAGCGCGGAGCGCCGCAGCACGCCGTGCAGCGCCTCGAACATGGGGTTCGGGCCGCAGGCGAACGCCTGGTCGCACCACGGCAGCAGCCGCTCGAACGGCTCTGTCACCAGTCCGCGCTCGCCGGCCGAACCGTCATCCGTGGTGACGATGACCTCGACCGCCGGCGGCAGCAGTCGCGCCGGGTACACCTGCTGCTCACCACGGCCGCCGAGCACGAGCGTGACCTCGCGGCCCTGCTCCACGAGCGTTTCGGCGAGCCAGACGAGGGGGGCACAGCCGATGCCGCCGCCGACCAGCAGCATGCGCTGCACGCCGCTGCGTGGCTGGTAGCCCTTGCCGAGCGGGCCGATGAAGCGGACGGAGTCGCCCGGCGTGCGGCGTGAGAGCCACCCGGTGCCGCGGCCCACGACATCGAAGAGCACGGCGAACTCCCGCCCGGCGGCGCCGTCGCGGAAGCGGTGGAAGGAGAACGCACGCCCCAGCAGGGGGTCGTCGTGTTCGCCGACGTAGGTCATCACGAACTGCCCGGGGGTGGCATTCTGGAACTTCTCCGGCAGCTCCATCCACAGCACGTGCGTCTCGCCGTAGAGGCGGGCGCTCTCCGTGACCCGCACCACCGCGCTGTTCACGTAGCCGCCCCGATCGAGAGGCCGAGCAACGCGGCGACCTCGCCGAGGCTCCGGCAGATGTGCGTCGCACCGGCGGCGCGCAGCTCCGGCTCGGGGTGCGTCCGTGTCAGCCCGATTACGGCGCCGCAGCCTGCGGCGTGGCCGCACGCCATGTCGTCGGCCGCGTCGCCCACGAACCACGCGTCGCGCGCGGCGACGCCCATGCGCTCGAGGACGAGCCGGGCGGGACTAGGGTCGGGCTTACGAGTGCCATCGGCGGTCGTGTCCCGTCCCGTCACGACCGCGAAGTACGGTGTCCAGCCGAAGGCGTCGATCAGCCGCACGGCGCCTTCCTCGACCTTGTTGGAGACGATGGCGCACGGGGTGCCGCGTTCGTGCAGGGCGGCGAGCAGCGCCGCCGCATCGTCGATCAGGGGCGTCTCGTCCAGGCGGTCCGCGTACCGGCGGCGGTACTCTTCATCGAGCGGCTCGTGGGGCGTGGGGATCCCCAGCGCCGCCACCTTCTGCGGGAACGGCGTGCTTGCCAGCGGCGCGAGGTCGCCCGCGGTGACGTCGAAGCCGCGTTGCCGGAGCACCTCGAGCTGGACCCGAGCGAGCAACGGTTCCGAGTCGGCCAGCGTGCCGTCGAGATCGAAGAGCATGGCCAGCGGTGCGCGCGGGGCGCCCGGGTCACCGACTTCGCCCGAGGCCGGCGAACTCACACCTCGACGCCGTCGCGGTACTCGGCGAGGGGGCGGACGTCGTAGGCGCCGCCGGGCGTGCCAAGGGCGCGAATGGCGGCCCCGGCGGTGTCGAGCGACGTGTAGCAGGGGATGCGCATCTCCGTGGCAGTGCGGCGGATGTGGAAGCCGTCCCGCATCTGGGTGGCGCGTCCGCCTTCGAGCGTGTTGATCACCGCCTGCACCGTGCCGTCCTCGATCACGTCAACGACGTTGGGGTGGCTCTCGTGCAGCAGCTTCGTGACCTCGTGGACGGGGATGCCTAGCCCCCGCACCATCGCCGCCGTGCCTTCGGTGGCCAGCAGCCGGCAGCCGCCCTCGTGCAGTGCGTGGATCAGGGGCACGGCCTCGGACTTCGTCTGGTTCGAGAGCGAGAGCAGGAAGGTGGCGCCCGGTTTGACTACGGTGTCGGACGCGATCAGCGCTTTCCGTACGGCCGCGTCGAAGTTGTCGTCGACGCCCATCACTTCGCCGGTGGACTTCATCTCCGGCCCGAGGAAGGTGTCGACGCCGACCAGCTTCGACATCGAGAAGACCGGGGCTTTGACGGCGACCAGCTGTCCCTCCGGCCAGAGGCCGCCCTCGTAATCCTGGTCGT
This sequence comes from Dehalococcoidia bacterium, assembly GCA_030745285.1. Classification (GTDB taxonomy): domain Bacteria; phylum Chloroflexota; class Dehalococcoidia; order UBA2979; family UBA2979; genus SHYR01. The sequence continues at coordinate 6,091 of JASLOV010000274.1, forward strand.
GCAGCGAGCGCCCGAGCATGACGTTCACGGCGAGCGGGACCATCGGCACCCCGGTCACCTTGGAGATGAACGGCACCGTGCGCGACGCTCGCGGGTTGACCTCGATCACGAACACGCCGGGGCCGGAGGGTTCCGCCTCGGGCGCGATCACGAACTGCACATTCATCAGCCCCTGCACCTCGAGCGCGAAGGCCATGCGCGTCGTGTAGTCGACGATGGCCTCGCGCTGCTCCCCGGTGAGGGTGCGCGGTGGGTAGACGGCCATGGAGTCGCCGGAGTGAACGCCGGCGCGCTCGATGTGCTCCATGATCCCCGGGATCAGCACGGACTCGCCGTCGCAGATGGCATCGACCTCGACCTCGAGTCCTTCGAGGTACTTGTCGATCAGGATCGGCCCGCTGCGCTCCTCCAAGGCTGCGCCGAAGTAGCGTACCAGTTCGTTGGCGTTCTGCACGATCTCCATCGCGCGGCCACCGAGCACATACGACGGGCGGACGAGCACCGGGTAGCCGACGGCTTCGGCGGTCGGGAGCGCCTGCTCGAGCGTCTCGACGGCGGCGCCGGGCGGCTGGGGAATGCTGAGGCTCGAGATCAGCGCTTCGAACCGCCCGCGGTCCTCGGCGAGATCGATGGCGTCCGCGGACGAGCCGGCGATCGGCAGCCCTGCCCGCTGGAGCGCACGCGCCATGTTGACGGCGGTCTGGCCGCCGAACTGGACCACCGAGCGCGGAGCCTCGCCATTGCCGGCCTCGTTGTCGAGCAGGTCACGCACGGACTCCTCGTCCAGCGGCTCGAAGTACAGCCGGTCGGAGGTGTCGAAGTCGGTAGAGACGGTCTCCGGATTGGAGTTGGCCAGGATGGCCTGCACTCCCGCCTCGCGCAGCGCGCGTGCTGCCTGGACGGAGCAGTAATCGAACTCGATGCCCTGGCCGATGCGGATCGGGCCGGAGCCGATCACCAGCACCCGTTCGCTGGCCGTCGGCGGGGCGTCGTTCTCTTCCTCGTACGAGTTGTAGAAGTAGGGCGTCTCGGCATCGAACTCCGCGGCGCAGGTGTCGACGAGCTTGTAGACGGGTGTGATGCCCCATTCGTCGCGCATGGAGCGCACGCGGTCGGGCAGATGGTCGGCCAGTTCGCCGATCTGGGCGTCGCTGAAGCCCATCCGCTTGGCGGCGCGCAGCAGCGAGGGTGTGAGCTCTTCGGCCAGCAGCCGCCGTTCCAGCGCGACAATGTGCGCCAGTCGTTCCGTGAACCACGGGTCGATGCCGGTGCGCCCGGAGACGTCGGTGGGCGCGATGCCGCGGCGGAGCGCCCCGAACAGCGCCCACATGCGCTCATCGGTCGCGCTCAGGTGACCGCCTTCGTTGGCGTGCCAGCCGTCGTCCTGCCAGTGCGGCGACTCCCACAGCGAGGACCGCCCGCTGAACTCAAGCGATCGCATCGCCTTCATCAGCGCCGGCTCGAAGGTGCGGTCGATCGCCATCACCTCGCCGGTGGCCTTCATCTGCGTGCCGAGCCGGCGGTCGCCGACGAACTTGTCGAAGGGCCAGCGCGGGATCTTGACGACGCAGTAGTCGAGCGCTGGCTCAAAGGCGGCCGTCGTGCGGCCGGTGACGCGGTTGGTGATCTCGTCCAGGCGGCGGCCGACCGCGATCTTGGCGGCGACTCGCGCGATCGGGTATCCGGTGGCCTTCGACGCCAGAGCGGAGGAGCGCGAGACGCGGGGGTTGACCTCGATCACATTGTACTCGAGCGCTTCCGCCGTCTCGGCTCCGCTCCAGGGCACGATGTCTGGGCGGGGTGCGAGGCTGAACTGCACGTTGCAGCCGCCCTCGACACCCAGCGCATCGATGATCTTCAGTGCACTGGTGCGGAGCATCTGGTACTCCTTGTCCGAGAGCGTCTGTGAGGGAGCGACGACGATCGAGTCGCCGGTGTGGACGCCCATCGGGTCCAGGTTCTCCATGTTGCAGACGGTGATGGAGGTGCCGGCGCTGTCGCGCATCACCTCGTACTCGACCTCCTTCCAGCCGAGCAGCGAACGCTCGACGAGCACCTGGCTGATGCGCGATGCGGCGAGCCCGGAACGCACGGTCTGTTCGTACTCTTCGCGCGTGTTGACGATGCCGCCGCCGGTGCCGCCCAGCGTGTAGGCCGGGCGGATCACGGCGGGCAGGCCGACCTGTTCCAGCGCCGATTCCGCCTGGTCCCACGTCTCGACGATCGCGCTCTTAGGCGTCGGCTCGCCGATTTCTGTCAGCAGGTCGCGGAAGAGTTCGCGGTCCTCGGCCAGCTGGATCGTGCGCAGCGACGTGCCGAGCATGCGAACGTTGTAGCGCTCCAGCACGCCCGCCTCGGCGAGCTCGACGGCGAGGTTGAGGCCGGTCTGGCCGCCGAGCGTCGGCAGCAGCCCGTCGGGCCGTTCACGATCGATCACCCGTGTCAGGACGTCGACGGTGAGCGGCTCGATGTAGATCACGTCAGCGATGTTCTCGTCGGTCATGATCGTCGCCGGGTTAGAGTTGACGAGGACGGAGGTGATGCCCTCCTCGCGCATCGCCTTGCAGGCCTGCGTGCCAGCGTAGTCGAACTCCGCGGCCTGCCCGATCACGATCGGGCCGCTGCCGATGATCAGCACCTTCTCCGGCTTGCCCGGCGGTGAGGCCGGCGGCGACGCCGGGAGAGACGACAGGTCAGTAGTGCTCGTCATCGCCCGCGACCGGGCGCGCGGTCCCCCCGGGTGTGGAAGCAGCTAATTGTGGTAGCCTTTCCTGTAGCCGTCCCCGAGCAGCACGATCTCCGCGACGACATCGATTGGCGTGTAGTGGTCGGTGGGCTGGATCGGGATACGCGCCATCTTGATGTGCGTCTGCGTGACCGTGCCGGCTGCGATGTCGCGGTGCGGCTCCAGCGCCTCAAGGACGCGGCCGCGCTCGCCCTCGCCGGTGAAGTAGGCGAGCTGGATGGTGGGGACGTAGCCGTCGCCGTCGCTGCCGATCAGCGGGTCGTCGCGCAGCACCTCGTGCACCTTGGGCACGCCGAGCCGCAGCTGTCGCCGCACCTCGCGGATTACCTGGGCGTCCTCGACGCCCAGGTAAACACCGTCCTCGGTGACGGAGACGCCGCCGAGGGCCAGCTCGAAAGGAGCGATGCGGCGCACGCGCGGCGAGGCGTTCACGTAGAAGGTCTCGACCTGTGACCACATGATGTCGGTGGACATCAGGAGGCCGACGTTGACCGTGGTCAGGTGCATCCACTCGATCGGGATGACGTCGACCTCATCGAGCGCCTCCAGCGCGTCGAGCAGCGGACGCAGCGGCTCCGCGAAGCTGGCACTGTCGAGGCCGATCGGCTGCAGGAACTCGATCGGCACGCGCCAGCCGTGCGACCGCTCGGCCCACGCCTCCCAGTAATCGGTGAGCGGCTCGGAGTTCGCCTCGAACGCCGCCCAGTCGCGGGAGCGCTGTTCAGCGTAGGCGCCCGTGTCGCCGCCGGCCGCGTCGCCGGTCGCGGCGTCGCCGGCGGCGGTCACTCCTCCCCCTGGTAGATCGGCAACTCGAAGGACGCGCCCGGGTTGGTCAGCGGCACGAGCGCGCCGATCGAGGAGAGGTAGGAGAGCACCGACTCGTTGTCCTGCGGCAGCCGCGCACGGATGCGGCGGTAGCCCCGGTCGCGCGCGAAGGCCAGCGCCTCTTCGGCCAGCGTAGTGCCGTGGCCCTGCCGGCAGTTCTGGGCGCGCACCCACGCGCCGAAGCTGCACTCGTCCGGCTCCGAGGAGTCGAAGTCGAGCGCGGCGAAGGCGAGGATGTGACGGCCGTCGTCGACCACGAACATCGCACCGCTGCCGCCCTGGCGCGTGATCCAGGCCTCGACCTGCTCCGGCGTCTGGGTGGAGTCGAATCCCACGGGATTCTCCTCCTCGGAGACCTCTCTGATGATCTCTGCGATCTGGGCGGCGTCCGTCGTCTCCGCCCGGCGTACTTCTGTGGCCATGCTGTCCTCCGCCTGCTACTGGTTTGCTACTGATCTGTCACAGAGGCGAGGAAGCGGTCGAACAGGAACTCCGTGTCCTTCGGTCCCGGCGACGCCTCTGAGTGGAACTGGATGCTGAAGAGCGGGAACTCACGGTGTTCCAGCCCCTCCACGGTGCCATCGTTGAGGTGCACCTGGGAGACCGTCACCGCGGAGTCGAGCCCGTCCCCGTCGACGGCGTAGCCGTGATTCTGCGCCGTGATGTAGACCCGGCCGGTGCGATTGTCTCGCACCGGGTGGTTGGCCCCTCGATGCCCGAACTTCAGCTTGTACGTCTTCGCCCCGAAGACCCGGCCTAGCACCTGGTGCCCGAGGCAGATGCCCATCACCGGCACCCGCCCGACGATGCCCCGGGACATCCGCACGACGTGGTCGAGCAGCATCGGGTCGCCCGGGCCGGGCGAAAAGAGCACGCCGTCCGGCTTCATAGCCAGCAGGTCTTCGGCGTCGGTGTCGTGCGGCACGGCCGTCACCGTGCAGCGACGCTGCGCGAGGTTGCGCATGATGTTCCGCTTCACGCCGAGGTCGAGCACGACGATGTGCGGCGCGGACCCGTTCGCAGCCGGTCGCTCGGCCTCGAACTCGTACGGCGTGGGCGTCGAGACCTCGGCGACGTAGTCCTCCGTGCCGTATTGCGGCTCGTTGCGGAGGCGGGCCAGGGCTTCATCGGTGCTCTCGCTGCGCGTGATCGTGCCCATCACGACGCCGCGCGTGCGCAGGTGCCGCGTCAGCGCACGGGTGTCGATCTCGGCAATGCCGGGGGTGCCCGCTCGCTGCAGGTGGGCGTTGAGCGTGCGCTCGCTGCGCCAGTGCGAGGGCAGGTCGGTGAGCTCTCGCACGACGAAGCCGCGGACCTGGATGCGGTTGCTCTCGTCGTCGCCGGCGTTGACCCCGTAGTTGCCCTGGATCGGGTAGGTCATGGTCAATATCTGGCCGCCGTACGAGGGGTCGCTCAGCGCCTCCTGGTATCCGGTCATCGAGGTGTTGAACACCACCTCGCCGGTGGCGGTGCCGTCCGCGCCGATGCCCTCGCCTTCGAAGACGCGGCCGTCGGCGAGCACCAGCCGGGCCGGGGGACGGGGTTCACTCGTCACAGCGCGGCCACCCCCTCCAGAGAGTGCACGACCTCGCCGCCGTAGACCGTCGCGACCGTTCGGCCGCGCAGCATGCGCCCGTCGAGCGGGGTGTTGCGGCCGAGCGAGGCGAATTCGGCGGCATCGACGGTCCACTCCGCGTCCGGGTCGAGCAGTACAACGTCGCCGGGCGCGCCGGGCGCGAGCGTGCCGAGGCCCTCAAGCCCGGCCTGACGGTCCAGCCCCCACGCCTGCACGGGTCCGTTGGTGAGCCGGGCGATCAGTGTGGGCAGGTCGAGCGAATCCTCGTGCACGAGCGTCATCAGCAGGCCGAACGATGTCTCCAGTCCACTGATGCCGGGCGCGGCGAGGTCGAACTCGATCTCTTTGTCGATGGTGGCGTGTGGCGCATGGTCGGTGGCGATGGCGTCGATCACGCCGTCGCGCAGGGCCTCGACCAGCGCGCGCAGGTCATCCTGCTCGCGCAGCGGTGGGTTCACCTTGGCGTTGGTATTGTAGGTGAGCCGGGAGTAGTCCTCGCCGAAGGCGACCTCCTCGTGCGTGAGCGTGAGGTGGTGAGGCGTGACCTCAGCGGTGACGTGGACGCCACGCTCGCGCGCCGCCCGCAGCAGTGTCACCGAGCCCGCGGTGGAGACGTGGGCGATGTGCAGGTGGGCGCCGGTCAGTTCCGTGAGGGCGACATCGCGTGCGACGAAGGTCTCTTCCGCGCTCGCGGGGCGTCCGCGCAGGCCCGCCCGGGTGGCGACCCAGCCCTCGTGCATGTGGCCGTCGTGGACCAGCGCCGGGTCCTCGCAATGCTGGGAAACCGGCAGCGCGAAGGCGGTAGAGTACTGCAGCGCGTTGCGCATGAGGCTGGCATCGGAGACGGCATCGCCGTCGTCCGAGAGCGCGACGACGCCCGCCTCGACCAGCTCTCCCGCGGGCGCCAGTTCCTTGCCGGCGCGGGCGCGGGTGATGCAACCGATCGGCAGCAC
>JASLOV010000275.1 GCA_030745285.1 Dehalococcoidia bacterium
GCGAGACCGTGGCGGCGGTGCTCGGCGAGGAACCGGTCGTCGACGCCGAGCAGGAGGCGATCCTCCGGGCGATGATGGAGCGCGGCGGTCGCAAGATGCCGGAACGCAACATCAAGCAGGCGACGCTGATCCCCTCGTCCCGCGCCATTCCCAACGCCCGCGGCACCGCCCCCGGCTGGTGGGTGGAGCGCGACGAGACGGTGATGGTCGTGATGCCCGGCCCGCCCGCCGAGATGACGCGCATGTGGGAGCACCACATCGCCCCGGAGCTGGAGCAGCGCGCCGAGTCGGTGCTGGTCTCGCGCACGCTCAAGACCACCGGCCTCGGCGAGTCGATCCTCGACGAGATGCTCTCGCCGATCCTCAGCGGCGAGAACCCGTCGGTCGGCGTCTACCACCGCGCCGACGGCGTGCACGCTCGCATCAGCGCCAAGGCGGCGAGCCGCGCCGAGGCCGAGCGCCTGATCGAACCGATCGAGCAGGAGGCGCGCCGCATCCTCGGACCCACGATCTGGGGGCAGGACGACGAGACCCTGGCCAGCGCCGCCGGCAACTGGCTGGGCGAGGCGGGGCTGACGCTGGCGCTGATGGAGTCCGCCACCGGCGGCTCAATCGCCAACGCCATCACCGACTTCGAGGGCGCCTCGAACTACTTCAAAGGCGGGCTCGTCGCCTACGACTCGCAGGCCAAGGTCGACCTCGGCGTCCCGGCCGAGGTGCTGACCATGCACGGCGAACTCTCCGAGGAGACCGCGAAGGCGATGGCCACCGCCGCCCGCAAGCAGCTCGGCGCGGACATCGGCATCGGCATCACCGGCAACGTCACCAACCAGGAGATCGAGGAGCAGGCCCCCGGCACCATGCACATCGCCCTCGACGACGGCGACGCCATCGAGTACCAGTACTCGCGCTACTACCAGGGCCGGGAAGCCGCCAAGCGCCGCGCCGTCCTGCAGGCGCTCTCGCTGCTGCGGCAGTACGTGATGGCACAGAACGAGCGAGGTTAGTCGGTGCTTCTCGACTCGTACCCGCTGTCACTGATCAACGGTCACGAGAACGCTATGGGTGTCTGGGAGGAGTCCAGCGAGTTTCTAGGCGCCAACGAGATGCTCGCCTCCACCTTCGCGCGTCATTTCTGGGCGTTTCGTGCTATCGAGGATCTGATCCCACAAACTCTGGAGAACTTCGGACCAGGGCACTTCTTTCCGTACACCGAGGCCTACTCTGACTTGGAAGTCTCCTTCGAACTCGCCGCGCAAAGATTCTACAAGTCCGCTCTCGTCACGCTGCGATCGTTCCTTGAGCTAGGCCTCCTCGGACCCTACTTCGCCGCCCGTCGGCAAGAGCACGTCGATGCCCCGCCCTGGCTGGCATCTGAACAGCCAACCCCAAAACGCAGCGAACTCCTCAGGCGGCTCCGTCAGATGGAGCACTTCGAGACGTTCGACCAAGCGTTCGATCTCGTGCCCCGAATCCGATCTACGTCCGATAAGCTAGACGGCTTTGCACACACTCGCGGAAGACGCCATTCGGCTTGGACGCTGTCCACGAGCAACGTCAATACGTTCGCAGAGGATGCGTTGCTCACGCATCTTCGGCTGACTCAGGACTCAGTGCGTCATGTCGTCATCACCATACTGCTCACGTACCCTCTCGGGCTCTGTGGGCTTCCGCTGGACGACAAGTTTGGATTGAACGGGCCGGTCGGCGGATTCCTTCGTTACGATCATGTTCAACTGATCGAATCGATCATTCTCGCCAACGAAGTCGCGATCCTCCGCGAGATCGCCCTCCACGATAGCAGGGCCCAAGAGGTCGTCACCGAAATCCATGCGCTTCCAGACATCACCCCTGAAGAATTGGAAGTCCAGTCAAAGGAATTGAACCGGTTCATGAAGGAGTCCTCAACATGAAATTCGGTGCGGTCATCTTCCCTACGGACTACTCGATCCAGCCGGTCGAACTGGCTCGCGCGCTCGAGGAGCGCGGGCACGAGTCGGTCTGGCTCGCGGAGCACTCCCACATCCCGAAAAGCCGCGAGAGCGACTACCCGGGCGGCGGCGAGCTGCCGAAGCAGTACTACGACACCTACGACCCCTTCCTCACACTGACCGCTATGGCGGCGGTGACCGAGAACCTCAAGCTCGGCACCGGCATCACCCTGGTGATCGAGCGCGACCCGATCATGCTGGCGAAGGAGGTCTCGACGCTCGACCAGATCTCCAACGGCCGCGTGCTGCTGGGCATCGGCGGCGGCTGGAACCGCGAGGAGATGTCGAACCACGGCACCGACCCCTCACGCCGCTGGAAGTTGCTGCGCGAGCGCATCGAGGCGATGAAGGCGATCTGGACTCAGGACGAGGCCGAGTACCACGGCGAGTTCGTGGACTTCGACCCGATCTACCAGTGGCCGAAGCCGGTACAGAAGCCGCACCCGCCGATCCTGCTCGGCAACGCCGGTGAGGGCGCGCTGCGCCGCACCGTCGCCTACTGCGACGGCTGGATCCCGATCGGCGGCCGCACCAACGTCGAGGAGCGCATGGTCGAGCTCAACCGCCTGGCCCGCGAGGCCGGCCGCGACCCGATCCCGGTCACCCTCTTCGGCACCCGCCCGGCGCCGGAGGCGGTCGAGGAGGCGGTCGCGATGGGCGTCGACCGCTGCATCTTCAACATCCCCGCCGCCCCATCGGGCGAGGTGATGCCGCTGCTCGACAAGCAGGCGGAGCTGATCGAGCAGTTCTCCTAGGTAGCCAGGTCGGCCGTCGTCCGAGCCACGAGCAGAGCCTCGGACGAGACGTAGCGCTGGTTTTGTGTCCACGCATTGGGTGGCCCGTGCAGGATCGGACCGTCAAGTAGGAGCGTATCGGCGTCGTCAGGCCCCGACAGAATGAAGAACTTGGCAGTCCACTCTGAATCTGGCTCGTCCGCAAGCGACGCACGGACGGCTTCAGCCAGACGCCGGCTCAGGGGGTCGGACTCTCGAGCAAGTGCAGCAGCTGACTCATTTGAGATGGGGACATTGTCACGGACACCGACAATGCGAGCGATCTCTGGCTTAATCTCTTTGCGGGAGTAGAAGCCGAAGTAGCTCAGTCCATCTCTGAACGACCGCCCCGCCTGACAGCGGTACGCGACGGCACGCTGGTAGAACGGGTAGGCGCTCCGTGCGGCGACGATGACCGTGTCCTCGGGTTGGCTCAGCAAGCCATCAGCCTCGAAGAGCTGCTGCAGCTCTCGAAGCAAGAAGGTCTCGCGGTCTGCAAGCTGAGCGGAAGTGTCGGCAAGAAGGTTGTCGATCGCATCGCTCAGCGCGCGAAAGCTGAACCAGGTCACGCGATCGTTGCCGAGCTCATCGATGTCTGGTGGCTGCTCGTCATCCGGTGTCACGACGAACAACCGTTCATCCATGAACCGACCGTCAAGGCCTTCGAGGTGTCCTTCGAGCTGAACGGTGTCAACGCCACCCCGGACGGTCTTCACCTCAAAGAAGTACCGAAAGCTCGCCGAGATCGAGGCGTCGGGCACCGTCCGTGGTGCTTGCACTTGATTGTCGAAGCGAACGAGTTCCAGTGAAGACTCCTCCGATGCCGCCTGCAACAACCTCTCAACCGCCGCCAGATCGATGCGCTCGAACACGGCCAACATCGAAGCAGTCACACGGTTTTCACCCTGTCGATAAGTAGAAAAGAGCGGGCCTTTGTTCACATCACCCCCTTACGCCCGCGCAGCTTACCTCAGCCCCTGCTAGCCTCGCCGCATGCCTGACCGCATAGCCGAACCTGCCGCCATCCGGCTTGGCGACAACGCGATCTACGCGCTGCGGCTCGCCGCGGGCGGGGTGCTGCTGGTCGACGCCGGCCCGGACTTCGAAGGGGCGTGGGAGTCTGCCACCGAGCAGGCCGCGGCGCACGGCTTCGCGCCTTCGGATGTGCGGACGGTGCTGCTGACGCACGGCCACATCGACCACGCCGGGCTCGCGCATCGCTGGGCGGAGGCCGGCGCGACGGTGCTGGCGGGCGCGGCCGATCTGCCGGCGTTGACGGGCGAGGGGCCACGGGGCGAGTCGACGCGCGACGCCCGCCGCGACGAGTTGCTGCGCCACGGCTGCCCGCAGGACGTGCTGATGGCGACGCGGCCGAGCCAGACGGGTCGCCCTTCGCCGGGCCCAGGACGAGCGGATGGACCATCCCCAGCACGAGGGACCCGGCCGCAGATGCGATGGACCGCGCCGCCCGCCGCCGTCGAGGCGGTCCCGGACGGCGCGACGTTTGAGCTCGACGCCGGACTCGGAGGCGAACTCGCGGGCGGAGCCGAGCTACGGGTGGTGGCCGCGCCGGGACACACGCCGGGCAACCTCGTCGCCCTCCTCGGGGGCGACCTCTACTCCGGCGACACGCTGCTGCCGACGACGATCCCGACGCCGGGGCTGCATTTCCCGGACGGCGCGAATGGTCCACGCTGGCCCTCGCTGCCTCGCTTCATCGAGTCGGTGAAGGCGCTGAGCGCCCTGCCCGTGCGACGCGTGTTACCAGGCCACGGGGAGCCCGTGGACGACCCGGGGCGGCTCTTCCGGCGCTTCCTGCGGCACAACGAGCGGCGGCAGGACCGCGTCATCGCACTGCTCGGGGAGCGGCCCGGCAGCGCCTACGGCGTCGCGCGACGGCTCTTCCCGCGGCTACCGGACGCTCGCATCGGACAGGCGATGACGGAACTACTCGGTCACCTCGACACGCTGGTCGAGGCAGGCGCCGTCACCGTCGACGACGGCGGGGCGGGCGAGCCGCCGCTCTTCTCGCAGCGAGACTAGTCGACAAACTCCACCTTGACGAGGGGGCTGCGCGCCATCCAATCGTCGAGGTCCTGGTCGCCGTCGAGCTTCGCGACGACCTGCGAGAGCACCTCGCGACGCCGGGCATCGTCGCGCACCGCCGTGGCGCGCGCGGCCAGGTCCGCCTGCGCGCTCTCTTTCAGGTGCAGCGTGAAGTCGGGGCTCGCAAGCATGTTGGAGTACCACGACCGCTTGCCCGGCCGGCCGGTGATGTAGATCGCGCCGTCGACGTTATGGAACCAGATCTCGATGCGCCGGGCCTCGCCCGACTTACGCCCGGTCGTCGTGATGTCGATCAGGCGGTCTTCCGTCAGCGCCTTGCGTGCGGCCTCGTCCATCAGTCGGTCGCTAGCGCGCGGTAGAGGCTCGGCAGGCGGCGGGGCAGGGACTCGATGTCGGAGACGACCTCGTAGCCGATGTCCTGGCACATCTCGCCCAGGTAGTCGTGGCCTTCCTTGTCGACGGTGATGAGGAAGGGGGTGATGCCCTTACGCTTGGCCTCCAGCAACGCCTGCCGCGTGTCGTGGACGGCGTACTCCTTCTCCGTGCGGTCGCGCCCGTAGCCGTGGTCCTGGGGGCGTCCGTCGGAGACGAGGATCAGGATCTTCACCTTCGCGTCGTACTCGTCGAGCTTGTCGATGGTGTGGCGGACGGCCGGGCCCATGCGTGTGGAGCGGATCGGCTCGATCTTGTCGATGCGCTTGCGCACGCGGTCGCTGAACATCTCGTCCAGGGCCTTGATCGAGTAGAACTCGACGTTCTCGCGGCCGTAGCCGGAGAAGCCGTAGATGCCGTAGGAGTCGCCGATCGCCTCCAGCGCCTCCACGATCAGCACCGACGACTCCTTCTCGAGATCGATGATGCGCTTCGGCGGCTCCACCGCCTGCTTGGCGCGACGCTGGGCGAGCCACTGGAAGTACTTCCGCGGATCGTCGTCGAAGTCGTCTTCCTTATCGTCGTACTTCGGGCGCTGCTTCTCGATCTCCTCGTCCGTGGAGGCCGACATGTCGAGCAGGAAGGCGACGGCGACGTCGCGCTCCAGCTTGTTGCGCCGCCAGTAGATCTGCGCCAGCGGGCCAACACCGGCGCGCTTGTCGACGATGAACTCCAGGGCGCGGTCGAGGTCGATTTCGTCGCCGTCCTCAAGCCGCTTGATCTTGCGGAAAGTCTCCGGGCGCAGCAGCTCGAACTGCCGCCGCGTCTCCATCACCAGGCCGTGGTACTTGCGCAGCGTCTCCTCGTAGTAGTCGAGCTCGCCCTCCTCGGCCGGCCGCTCGCCGACGCGGCACCAGCGCGGGCGATAGTCGGCGGCACGGAAGTCCCACTCGTCGTAGTAGGACCACTCGATCTCGATCGGCAGGTCCTCCTCCGGCTCGGCCTCTTCGCCGCCGCCGGGCCGATCGCCCTTCTCGCCTTCGCCCTGCCCGGCCGGCGTCGCCATGTCCTTGTCGAGGTCCGAGAGGAACAGCCCGAGCGAGGAGGCGAGGTCGCCCTCCGCCCACTCCGAGATGGTGATCTCGACGGACTTCTCCAGCATCTCTTGGAGCTGCTCCTGCGTGATCGGCGAGAGTGTGCCGTCCGACTCGCCTTGCTGGAGTCGCAGCTTCATCAGCAGCTGCGCCAGCTCCGGCTTGAAGTCGCCGCGGAACTCCGGCTGCGGCGGCGTCTCGAACGCCACTTCCTCGCCACCCTGCGGCATCTCGCCCGCACCCTCCCCGCCG
>JASLOV010000276.1 GCA_030745285.1 Dehalococcoidia bacterium
GGGCTCCTCGTAGAACAGGGCGGCCCCCGTCCCCAGCAGGCGTTGGCGTCGGGCAATCAGGCTGTCGGTAGTCATCGCCGGATTCTCGACCGATTGGCACGCGCTGGCAAACGGAGGTACAGCGGCGAGCCGCTGACGGCAGACCTGGCCCGCAAGCTCTACCACTGCCTGCGCATCCGCAGCCTGTTTGACGATCGACAGGAGCATCAGAGCCACGCCGATGATACGGACGTGAGTCAGCGGTGCAGAATCTCGCCGTCGGACCGGAAGCCGGGCTCCGCGGGCGGAGCGCCTCGATGATCGCCGGCACATGGACGGGCGCGACGCGGGGGGCCTAGGCGCGAAGTTCCCGTCGCAGCGCGAGGCGAGCGGCGTGGTGGCCGCACATCCCATGCACGCCGGGACCCGGGGGCGTGGATGACGAGGCGAGGTAGAGGCCGCGCACCGGTGTGGCATACGGGAGGCGCAGCGTCGGCCGGGAGACGAGCTGGGGCCAGTCGAGCGCCCCGCCGGCGATGTCGCCGCCGACGTAGTTCTCGTTGTACCGCTCCAGCGCGCCCGGCGAGAGCACGTGACGGCCGAGCACTCGCTCGCGGAACCCGGGCGCGAAGCGCTCGATCTGCCGCTCGTCCGCTCCGTCATGTCAACGTCCGAGCTGTTCGGCACGTGACAGTAGGCCCACGCCGTGTGCTTCGACCCCGGGGCGCGCCCGCGGTCGAAGAGGCTCTGTTGCGCCACCAGCACGTACGGCCGCTCCGGGTGTTCGCCACGAGCAACGGCCCGCTCGCCGGCTGCGATCTCGGGGAGTGTTCCGCCGACGTGCACCGTCCCTGCGCCGCGGCACTCGTCCGCCTGCCATGGAATCGGGCCGTCGAGGGCGAAGTCGACCTTGAAGGCGGCCGCGCCGTAGCGATATCGCGCCAACTTGCGCCGGTAGGCCCTGGGCAGCCGATCGCCGGCGATCTCGAGCAACTGGCACGGCGTCACGTCCAGCAGGACCACCGTCGCCGCGGGCAACGGCCCCAGTGAATCGATCGGGGTTCCGGTGACGATTTCGCCGCCCAGCGAGCGGAGGTATGAGCCGAGCGCGTCGACGACCGCCTGCGAGCCGCCGCGCGCGACCGGCCAACCGACCGCGTGGCCCGCGATACCGAGGAAGAGACCGAACGAGGCACTCAACAGCCGATCGAGCGGAAGGTTGGAGTGCGCCGCGAGGCCCGCAAACAGCGCACGGGCACGCTGGTGACCTGTCCCCCGAGAACGAGTCCAGTTGCAGAGATAGAGAATCTGTGCAGAGCTGGGAGAAGGGGGAGCAGCATGAGCAAGCGGAAGCGGCACCCGAGCCCATCACACCGGGACGGCTCGCACCCGTTCTGGCTCTAACTTAGGAAGTGGTACAAAGACCGGGGGCAGGTCACAAGCCGTCGACGCAGCCATGACCAGGCGATGCGATCAGGGCGAACCGGCGGCTGCCGTTCGGCCGTGGCTTCGCTCGCTGTCATCGTCCCCCCGCGCGTCCCGCCCGGCACCAGGCTACCCAACCGTCAGAACGCGGGCACGTCGCTCGTGCCCGTCTCGGCCCGAAGCCGCCGTCGCCATCGGTGTCGGAGCCCGCAAAGCCGTCGTGCGGGGCCGGGTCGTTGCCTCCACCCCGCAGGCCAGCACCACATTCCCCGGGCCGCCCGCGATCATCCCCGTTGCCAGGGTCGTTGCCCAACGACGCGCGGATGCTAGCACGCGGGGCGGCGGTGGCGGTCTGAGCGGCGAACAGGGCGACCGCCAGCGATGCGGCGTACGATTACGGAGGAACGCCCGCCGTCAGCGCGGGCAAGAATTGATCGCGCGCCGGGTTCGAATCGGCGGCGGCTTGCGGCGGAGCGTCCCACGAGACTTGCCTCGCTCGACCGCTCACGTCGCAGCTACCCCATCGTCGGCGGCTGCATGTAGTCGCGCGGTACGCGCCTTCGTCTGCGGGCGGCGGGTTCCAGCACCGGAGGGGATGGATCTCGACCGTCGACGGGTGCGCTGGTGACCGGCGTCCGCGGTGCCCGCGGTGTCCGTGGTACACGTGGTCTGCGTACCAGCATGACGAGTGCCGCTGCGACCATCCAGAGCACGCTGATTGCGTAGAAAGCGCCATCGTAGTTGCCGACCGCGTCGAAGTAGCTCGCGACCGCCAGTGGAGCGCCGGCGCCAATGACGAGCGAGAACGGCATCGCCACGCTGCGCACTGCGCCCAGGTAGCGGCGACCGAAGTACGAGGCCCAGATCACTTCCTGGATCGGGATGTGGCCTCCGAATCCGATGCCCATCAGCACATAGCCGGCGGCGAGTGGTGGCACGATCCCCGCCTTCGCGGACAGCAGAATGATGATCGTCGCGACCGCGGAAAGCGCGAAGCCAGCGGCCGCAATCGGCCTCGGATCCACCCTTTCGATCACAAGCCCCCAGATCGGCTTCGAGACCAGCGCCGGGAGGGACATCGCTGAGGACATGATCGCCGCCGTGCCGCGACTGAAGCCCTCGTCTGTGAGGAACGGGATTGTTTGAGTCAGGATCACGCCCACGCCGACGACGGCAAGCCCGAAGGAGACGATCAGGAGGTATAGCGTGCTGGTGCGCAGCGCCTGGCCGCGCGTCAAGGAGTTGGCGTAGTCCGCCTCCGCGACAGCGCCGCTCCCGGCGGCGACTTCTTGATCGCTCCTGCCGTCCGGGTGCAGCCCGTGATCCTCGGGCTCGCGACGCATGATCATCGCGATCGGGATGACGAGTACCAGCGTTGTGATGGCGAGCGCGTGCCAGCCCGCGCGCCAACCGAACCCGTCGACATAGGCGGTCATCGCTGGCGGCCAGACGACGCCCGCCAGCGACACGCCCATCGCTGCGACCCCGATCGCCCGACCACGCTTCTCGACGAACCATTTGGAGATGGTGACGTTGACAACCAGGTTGCCGACCAGGACGGCGCCGAGGATGAACAGCACGCCTCGCAGCGCCACCCACTGCCAGAGTTCAGTGACTTCGCCCGCGAGGAAGAGCGTCGCGGCCAGGATCGTCACGCCGATCACCATCAGCGGGCGCGCTCCGTAGCGGTCGACATAGACGCCGATGAAGAAGCCGGCGAAGGCGAAGATGAAGCGTCCCAGCGTCTGCGGGTAGAAGAACTCGGCGCGCTGCCATCCGAGTTCTTCCGTCATCGGCTTCAGGAAGACGCCGACGACGGAAGTCTGCGTGCCGGTGAACATGAACTGCGCCACGAGCGCGCCGCCGACGATCCAGTAGCCGTAGAAGATCAGCGGGCGTCCGTCGGCGGTCGACGCGGGCGGCGCCGTGGAAGTGGCCATCGCGACCTCCGGCCGCTCGCCCGCCGACTATAGCCGAACGCCGTTCGCGTCCGTGGCCCCCCTGTTCTCCGGGCGCAGACCCGTCGACGGAGCGGCATCCCTCTTCTGCGAGTGTGACTCACTCTGGTCGGTGACGTGGTCACACCCACCGAATCACCGCTCAGCTGCGAGGGGCGGGCGGCGTTCGCCAACCTACGCCGGCGGCGGCTCTGGCGGGTCGGGCAGCAGCACGCCGGCATCCGCAAGCGTGGCGACCGCCGAGGCGTCGTAACCGAGTTCGGCGAGCAGTTCTCGGGTATGCTCTGAGAGCAGCGGCGCCCGCCGGTCGACGCTGGCCCCGGTCTCCGATGCATGGATGAGCGCGCCCACGTTGACGGTGGCGCCCCATCGCTCGTGCTGCTCGGCAGCGACCAGCTCGTTGGCCGTCGTCGCCGGGTGGCTGAGCACCTCGTGACGCAACACGATCGCGTTGCAGGGAACGTCCGCCGCGTCGAGCGCGACGATCCACTCCTCCAGCGGCCTGGTCGCGAACGCCTGCGCGAGCGCGACCGCAGCACCGCTGCTGCCCGGCTGCGCGCAGTCGGAACGGCTGATTTCGGCGCCCGTCGCGGAGATCAGCGCGAGCCGCTGCTCGTCGGTTGTCGCCTCCACCCAGAGATACCGCGAGTCACGGCACCGGTACCAGCGCTGCCCCGCCGAGGGACCGGCGAAGTCTCGTCCTCCGCGAAGGTGCGTCGCACCGCGGTAGCGGGTGAACTCCGCGGCCTGGTAGGCCATTCCCGTCCGCACGAGCGAGGTTCGTACGCGCTGGCCCTCGCCCGACCGCTCGCGCATCACGAGCGCCGCGCAGGTTGCGAACGCGGCCACCAGCCCGTGCATCGTGTCGGTCACGGAGACGGTGAACCGCACTGGCTCACCGTCTCCACCCTGCGCATCGACGGCGCCGGCGAGCGACTGCACCAGCGGGTCGAAGACGGGTACGTCGCGCATGGTTTCGTCGTCGCCGAAGCCGGGCTGCGTCACATAGATCAGCCCCGGATTGATGCGCCGCAGCATCTCGAAGTCGGCCCCCAGGCGTTCGGCGACGCCGGGACGGAAGCTCTCAAGCACCACGTCAACGGTCGCCACGAGGCGGTGGAGGACCTCGCGTCCCGCGGCCGTCTGCAGATCCAGGGTGATGCCGCGCTTCCCCTGGTTCCAGCCGAGAAAGCCGAGCCCCGAGACGCGGAACGGCTCCCCACGTGGCGGCTCCACCTTGATCACGTCAGCACCGAGCTTCGCAAGGTGTCGCCCGGAGACCGGCCCCGCGATGAACTGGGTGAGGTCCAGCACGCGCACGCCAGACAGCAGGCGTGATCCCGGCCCATCGTCCCGCGTCGGCGCGGGGATCGATGCGGCGCGATGCTCTGACATGATCGCGCGTGTGTGCTCGCCCAGTAGCGGCGCTCGACCGCGCACCTCGCCAGGCGCCGCCTCCAGCACGATCGGCACGCCCATCATCTCGACCTCGCCCAGCTCTGGGTGCTGCGTGGCGACGCGCATCTGGTTACGACGGACCAGATCGCTCTCAAAGAACTCGTCGCGTGTCTGCACCGGCTGTGCCGGCACATCGGCCGCGCGGAAGTGCTCGACCCAGTGGTCGCGCGGCCGCGTGAGGAACAACGACTCGAGCAGGGGCGTGAGCAGCGCCTGCGCCTCGGGCGTGTTCTGGCCCAGCGGCGTGTCGCCCAGCTGCTCGTCCGCCAGCAGCTCCGCATGACCGATCGCGATCAGCATCTTGTGGTAGAACTCCGCGGACACGCAGCCGAGGTAGAACCACCTGCCGTCGCTTCCCTGGTACAGCCGATAGGCCGGCAGTGGCCCCTTGCCGCCGGTCGCGGATGGCTGCTTCTCCCTCGGCGGAATCGCCTCGGCCGCCACCTGTACGCCCAGCTGCAACGCCAGCGACCCGGCGAGCCCCGACACCTCGATCATCTGGCCGATGCCCCACCTCGTGCGCGCCCGCAGGGCGGCGGCAAGCGCCGTCGCGCCCAGCATTGCGGTGCCGTAGTGGGCGATCGGGATCACGAGGCTGACGGGGTCTCCGGAGTACGACTCCTGCCCCCCCGTCATCCCGTTCACGGCGTGGAGCAGGCCCGGAGACGCCGGGCGATCAACCAGTGGACCGCGCTCGCCGTAGGGCGGCATCGCCAGGTAGATGATCGCCGGGTTCGACGACCGCAGTGTCTCGTAGTCGATCCTCAGCTCGCGCGCCTGCCCCTGCGGGATGTCGACGATCGCCGCGTCGGCGCCACGGGCAAGCTGATGCGCGGCGCTCTGGCCTTCGTCCGCCTGCAGGTCGAGCACGCACGAGCGCTTGCCGCGGTTGAACGTCTGGAAGCCCGGCTGGTCCCGGTACGGATCGCCGTTCGGCGGCTCAACCTTCACGACGTTGGCACCGTGGTCCGCGAAGAACATCCCGGCGTAGGGCCCGGCGATGCCGGTGGAGAAGTCCAGGATCTGCAGATCGCCGAAGGCGGACAACGGACTCCTCCTCGCATGCGTTCACTAGTTGTTTCGGAGCGTCACCGAAACGCGTTCGTTCCTGCGGCGCCTAAGCGAGCACGTCCTCCAGCAACAGTTCGGCGATCTCGTCGGAGGAGAGCCCCAGCACCTCGTTGCAGACCTCGTATGTGTGCTCACCCAGCAGCGGAGACGGCCCGCGGAGCTCGACCGGCGTGCGCGAGAGACGCCAGGCGGAGCCGTCGTGTGCGCGGGGTCCGGCCTCCGCGTGTTCCGGGTAAGCGAAGTAGCCTCGTGCGGCCAGGTGATCGTCGCTCAGCACGTCCAGCGCCTCCTGTACGACCATCGCCGGCACGTCAACCGCCTGCAGGCTGTGAACCGCCTGCTCTTCGTCCTGCGTGGACGCCCATTCCGAGACGAGCGTCTCCAGCGCGTCTTCGTGCGACTTCCGGTCTGCGAGCGTCGCGAACCGCGGGTCCTCCGCCCACTCCGCGTGCCCGCAGGCCCCCGCCAGGGCTCGCCAGCGAGTCTCCGTGTCACACGCGAGCGCGACCCACCGATCCTCCCCACGCACGCGGAACGCTCCGTGCGGCGCTGCCCACGGGACGCGGTTGCCCTCGCGGCGGTGCTCGCTCCGGCCGTTGTCGTACGCGAACAGCGGCAGCGCCATGGCGGCGACGGAAGACTCGAGCTGCGACATGTCGATGAGCTGGCCCTCGCCGGTTCGCCGCCGGTGGCGCACCGCCGCCAGCAGCGCGACCGTCGCGTGCATCGGGTTCACGACGAAGTCCGAGTAGCTGCCCGGGCCGGATGGCGCCTGATGCTCGAAGCCCATTGTGTAGTTCGCGCCCGCGATCGCACAGAGCACCGCGCCGAAGCCGAGGAAGCCCTGGTGTGGACCGTCCAGCCCCTGCATCGATTGGTAGAGCGCGACGATGTTCGGGTTCGCTTCGATGACGGCATCCGGCGTGAGCCCCACCTGCTCGATGGCACGGTTCGTCATGTTGGTCAGGAAGACGTCGGCCCAGCGGACCAGCTTCAGTCCGAGCTCGTGGCCACGCACCGTCGTGAGGTCGATCGTGATCGAGCGTTTCTCGTTGTTGAAGTTGTTGAAGTAGCCGGAGACGTTGTAGCCCTCGCTGCCCGGGGGCCGCGGCCCGCTGGCACGCAGCCCATCGGGGCGTTTCGCGGTCTCCACGCGGATCACGTCTGCGCCTGCGACGGCCAGCGCCCGCGTTGCGATCGGCCCCGCCCCGAACCACGAGAAGTCGAGTACCTTCAGACCCTCGAGCGGTCGCTTCGGTTCCCCGTCTCCGTTGCTCTCGGTGGCGCGCGGAGCCCCCGTCGCCGGTGCCGGGACCGCGGCCAACTCGCGTTCGATCTCGGCGTCATGTTCGCCGAGCAGAGGAGCGGGTCGCCGAATCGAGGCGGGAGAGGCCCCCAGGCACCACGGCTGGCCGGGGTAGCGCAGCTCAAGGCCTCGCCCCTTGTCATCGATCCGCGCAAACCACTCACGCGCCGCAAGCTGCGGGTTCATCGAGAGGTCGGCCGGCGTGCTGACCGTTCCGATGGAGACGCGCCGGCGCTGGCCCTCCTCGTAGAGGTACTGCTTCGAGTGGTTGCGCATGAAGCGCTTCACCACCAGGTCGATCTGC
>JASLOV010000277.1 GCA_030745285.1 Dehalococcoidia bacterium
CTTCGGCGGCGCCCCCTCGCTGGTGGTCGCCATCGTCGCCGGCGGCGGCCTGCTGCTGGTGGCGGCCGAGGCGGACAGCCAGGTGGTGTTCATCGCCGCCTGGGGCGCGGGCAGCGGCATCGTCAGCGCGGGCGCGTTCTACAACGTGACGATGCCGATCACCGCGCGTCGCTTCCCGGACCGCCGCCCGCTCGCTTTCTCCGTGCTTACGTTCGTCGGCGGGCTCGCCAGCCCGATCTACTTCCCGCTCGCCGCCTTCTTCGTTGACCAGTGGGGCTGGCGGGTCGCGATTCAGTTGCTGGTCGCCACGCTGCCGGTGACGGTGCTGCCCGCCGCCTTCGTGCGCACACGCCTGCCGCTTGTACGCGACGACCGAGACGACCGAGACGACCGAGATGGCCCGGGCCGATCTTTGGCGGAGACGACCGGCTTCGATTCGGTGCGCGAGGCCTATCGCTCACGTCGCGTGCTTCAGATGCTTGCGATGTTCCTGTTGAGCGGCATCGCCTTCTCGGCGCTGCAAGTGCACCAGGTGCCGGTGATGACCGCGGCCGGCATCTCGCTCGCCGCGGCAGCCAGCGCCGCGGCGATCCGCGGCATGCTGTCCCTGCCCGGCCGGGCGCTGATTGCCGTCCTCGTGAGCCGCCTCGGTCTGTTGCGCGGCGTGATCGCGGTCAACGGAGCGATGACGCTCGGCATCGTCGCCCTGATGGGCGCGGGGGCTATACCACTGGTCGCCGTCTACGTCCTGCTCACGGGACTGGCATTCGGCATGTACGCCCCGCTCACGAACCTCTACGCGATCGAGGTCTATGGAGAGCGACGCATGGGCACGCTGCTGGGCGTGCAGCGCGCGGTCGTTGGCCCCGCCGCCGCGCTCGGCCCGATCCTCGTCGGCGTCTCCGCCGACGCCACCGGCGGCTTCGCGCTGGGCCTCGCGGGCATGTTCGCGACCTCGCTGGCCGCGCTTGCGCTGATGGTGACCATGCCCGCCCCGGCGCGCCCGCCAGACGGCCCGGGCCAGGCGGACTACAGCCCTTCCCAGCGGTAACCGCCCTCCACGCGGCGCACCTTGCCCAGCGTGAGGATGGGGAAGTGGCCGCCGGTGACGATGGCGTCCCTGTCGGCCGCCAGCGCCGCGATCTTGCCACGCGACCGCGTCGACTCCGCCGGGTCGAGGTCGACCCCCGGGATCCAGTCGTGGTGTTCAAGGTGCACCGGGTGATGCCCGGCGTCGCCGAGGATCACAAGGTGCTGGCCCTGCGAGGTGAGCAGCACCGAGCAGTGCCCCGGCGTATGACCCGGCGTCGGCACCATCGTCAGCGCGTCGGTGACCGCGTGCTCGCCGTCGAAGGTCTCGACGTGGCCCTCGGCCTGGGGAGGGACGATCGCGCGGCGGGCGGCGAGGGCGCGGTCGGTGCCACCGAGCCCCGGCTGGAACCAGTGGTCAAGTTCGGCCTGGGAGAGGTGGATGGTGGCGTTCGGGAACGTGAGGTGGCCGCCGTCCTCGCCGCTCACGTTCCAGCCGCAGTGGTCGCCGTGCAGGTGCGTGTGGACGATGGTGTCGACCTCGCCGGGCGCGACCCCCTGCTCCTCCAGGCGGGCGAGCAGTTCGCCGCCGCCGGGCACGTCCATCGCCGCCCCGGCCGCGCCGAGGCCGGTGTCGACGAGCGTAGTATGCCCATCGCCCCGGATCAGGAACGTGCCGAAGTTGAAGGGCACCGGCTGTTCGGCGTCGGTGATGCCCAGCGCCTGTGTCCAGTCGGCGGCGTCGACGCCATGGAAGAAGCCGCCGAGGGCGCGGTCCGGTGCGCCGTCTGAGAGCGCAGCGACCGTCAGACCGCCGATCTCGAAGGTCTCGGAAAGTCGGGACATGGCGGCCTCCTGCCGGTTTGGCTCGAACGCCCGCGCAGCATAGCCCCCGGCGCTCCCCGCTTGCCGCCCGTTCGAGGCGGGACCTATGATCCTCGCTACCTCGTGACCCCCTCGCCAGAGGCGGCCGCCGCGGAGGGGAGCGCACGAATGCCGACACCGACCGCCTTCTTCCAAGGGCAGTATGTCCCGCTCGAAGATGCCAAGATCGGCGTGATGACCCACGCCTTCAACTACGGCACGGCGGTGTTCGAGGGCGTCCGTGGCAACTGGAACGACGAGGAAGGGCAGCTCTACCTCTTCCGCGTCCGCGACCACATCCGGCGCGTGCTGGAGAGCTCCAAGATCATGCGCCTGGGCGTCCAGTACTCCGAGGACGAGATCGTGACGACCGTCGAGCGCGTGGCCGAGATGAGCGGCTTCCGCGAGGACGTCTACATCCGCCCGCTCGTCTACAAGTCAGACGAGGTCGTGGGGCTGCGCATGCACAACCTCGCCGAAGACTTCCTGGTCTTCGTCACGCCCTTCGGCGCCTACTTGGACCCGGAGGCCGGGGTGCGCTGCGTCACCTCGTCCTGGCGTCGTGTCGATGACACCATGATCCCGGCGCGGGCGAAGGTGACCGGGCTCTACGTCAACAACGCGATGGCGAAGACCGAGGCGGAGCTGAACGGCGTCGACGAGGCGATCATGCTCAACCAGGACGGTCACGTCTCCGAGGGCTCCGGCGAGAACATCGTGATGATGCGCCACGGCCGCCTGGTCACCCCGCCCCCGTCGGACAACATCCTGGAGGGCATCACGCTCGAGACGGCGCTCGAAATCGCGAAACGCGAGCTCGGCCTCGAGGTCGAGCGGCGCACGATCGACCGCTCCGAGCTCTACATCGCGGATGAAGTGTTCATGACCGGGACCGCCGCCCACGTCACGCCGGTGACGGAGATCGACCGCATCCCGATCGGCGACGGTGAGTTCGGCGAGGTCAGCCGGCTGCTCCAGCGCCGTTACTTCGAGGCGATCACCGGCCGCATTCCGGAGTACGCGGACTGGCTGACCCCGGTCTACACAGGCGCCGCCGTCGAAGCCTGAGCCGCCGCCCGGCACGACGGCGACGGCGCGCGTCCGTTGCCCTCATCGCCAACATGCCGAACCATGGCTCGTACGAGGTACTCCCCCGCGCCCAACCGGGGCCTGATCGGGCCCGGCCGGGGCGCACCGCCGAGGCGCAGCGATGTACTACCAGCCCCCTCGGGCGCTCGGCCTGCTCGTCGGCTCGGTGCTGGCGCTGTGGGCGGCCGCCGTCGCGCTGGTGCTGGCCGACAACGGCATCAAGTCAGAGATCGGCGTCGCCGGGTTCGTCTCGTACGGTATCGCCATCTTCGCCGCCGCCCTCGCGCTGCTGTTCGCGTACTGGACCTACGGGCTGGCCACGCTCTCGTATGCGCTGGACCGCAACGGCCTTGTGATCGCATGGGGACCGACCCGCCAGGTGATCCCGCTCGGCTCGATCGAGCGGCTCGTCCCCGGCACCTCGATCGGCGTCCCGCGCGTCGCCGGCGTGACATGGTGGGGGCACCACGTCGGCCGCGCCAGCATCGAGCGCATCGGCGACGTGCTGTTCTACTCGACACACCAGTCCACGACGCAGGTGCTCTACGTGATGACGAGTGAGCGCAACTATGCGATCTCCGTGCAGGACCCGGCCACCTTCGCGCAGGAGATCCAGGTGCGGCAGGAGCTCGGCCCCACGGCCGAGGTGACACACCACGCCGAACGCAGTGGTATGGCCGCGATCGGGTTCTGGGAGGACCGCCTCGGCATCGCGCTGGTCCTGCTGGCGTTGCTCGCCGGGGCCGCCGTCTGGGCGCAGATCGCGCTGCGCTACGGCAACCTGCCGCCCACACTCAACCTGCACTTCCCCGCGACCGAGGTGACCCCGATCGTGACCGTCGTCGACCGCGACGCCGTGCTCGAACTGCCGCGCGCGGCGTCGATCGTGCTCGCCGTGAACCTCGTGCTCGGCATCGCGCTGCATGCCTGGGAGCGGGTCGCGGGCTACGTGCTGTTCATGGCGGCGATCGTCGTGCAAATCGCCTTCATCGCCGCCTTCGCCATCGCAATCAACTGACCCGCCCCGTAGCATCGATCGCGATGACGAGCGGCACCGATCAGCGCAGCAGCGAGCACGACGTGATCGTCGTCGGCGCGGGCCCCGCCGGCAGCACCGCCGCGCGCGAGCTTGCGACGCGCGGGCGTGACGTGTTGATGCTCGATCGTGCCCGTTTCCCGCGCGTGAAGCCCTGCGGCGGCGTCGTCTCGCTGCGCAGCGCGTCGCTGCTGCCCTTCGACCTCTCGCCGGTGATCGAACACGTCGTCAGCGGCGCTTACGTGCGGCTGGGCGACGGCGCGCAGGTGGAGCGCACCACCGCCGGACCACTGGCGTACATGACCCAGCGCTCGCGGCTCGACCACTTCCTCGCGGAGCGGGCGCAGGAGGCCGGCGCGCAGTTCCGCGACGGCAGCGGCGGCCTCGTGCGTTCGGTG
The DNA here is from genome assembly GCA_030745285.1 of Dehalococcoidia bacterium. Lineage (GTDB taxonomy): Bacteria > Chloroflexota > Dehalococcoidia > UBA2979 > UBA2979 > SHYR01. The sequence goes on from JASLOV010000277.1 coordinate 4,417, forward strand.
CAGCAGCGCGGCGGCGAGTACGAGGTGGCGGTGAACGGCGCGGTCCATCGCGCACGTGTGCTGATCGGCGCGGACGGCGCCAACGGCGTGGTCGGCAACAAGCTCGGCTTCGAACACGCTCGCGAGAGCGCGGTCGCCTTGGAGGCCAACGTGCCGTGCCCGGGCGGCGTGCCGCCCTGGCTGGAAGGCCGAGTCGCCCTGCAGCTCGGCCGAGTGGCCGGGGGCTATGGCTGGGTCTTCCCGAAGGGTGACCACCTCAACGTCGGCGCCGGCGGCTGGAAGACGGTCGTCGGCGGCGAGCTGCGGGCCTCGCTCGACCGGCTCTGCCGCACCTACGAGATCGACCCGGCCACGCTCACCAACCTGCGCGGGCATCACCTGCCGATGATGCGCCCGGGCGCGCCGCTGTGGGCGGGAGGGGCGCTGCTGATCGGCGACGCGGCCGGCCTCGTCGACCCGCTCTCCGGCGAGGGCATCTACGCCGCGATGGCATCCGGCATCGCCGCCGCGCCGGCGGTCGACGATTACCTCTCGGGCCTGACCGATTCGCCCGCCGGCTACCAGCGCACGGTAGAGCGAGAGCTGCTGCCGGACATCGTCGCCTCGCACGCCCTGACCGAGATCCTCCATGCCTGGCCGCGGCCCTTTGTCACGCTCATCCAGCGCTCCGAGCGCTTCTGGGCCGCGATGGCCGAGACGCTGACCGGCGAACGCACGATCGACGCGCTGGTGCGGCGCGCCGGCCCCGCCGCCTCCCTGCTGGCCTCGCTCGCTCGCCGCGTCACCGCGCGACGCTACGGGGAGCGCTGACGGGGGCCATGACGACCGTGGCACGGCGCCTGCTGCTGCTCGCCGCCTCCGCGGCACTCGCGCTGCTCGCCGTCGCCTGCGCGGAGCGCGAACCGGCCGCCCCCGCGCCCACGCCGGCCGTCACAGCGACGACGCCCCGGCCCGCCACCGCCACCCCAGCGGTGACGGCCGCGACGCCGGCCGCGCCACTCAAGCTCACGGCCGCGCAGGTGCTGGACCTCATGCGCGAGGCGGTCTGCTGGAACGAGGACCCGTCGTTCGCCGCCGGCTGCCTGCCGCCGCAGGCCGAGACCGTCGAGGCGATCGAGGCGATGGGACGGTCCGGCGACCTCCGCTTCATCGCGCCGCTGATCGACATGCGCTGGCTCGCCGTCGGCTGGGCGCGCTGGGTCGACGAGGCGCTGGAGGCGCTGACCGGCCTCGTCTTGGACGACCCGCTCGACTGGTACGCGAGGGCATCGACGCAGGCGCCGG
>JASLOV010000278.1 GCA_030745285.1 Dehalococcoidia bacterium
GCGGCGAGGCCGAGCGGCGGGGCGATCGCGTTCTGACCGATGCCTCGTGCAAACTGCGCCGACCGCTCCGCCCACCAGTCCTCCGGCGGACCGCCCATGGCGGCGAGCTGCCCCTCCATCTGCTCGCGGCGGGACCGCACCAGTTCGCCCCAGCCCCGCACGGCGGAGCGCGGCGCTGCGGCTGAACCGGCGGCGAGGAGGCTGGGAGGCGTCATGGCGGCGGGAGCATAGGCGGCGCGCCGGAGGAAGGCAACGCGGGCCATCCCGAACGTCACGGCAACATCGCCTCTGGCCGGTCGCGAGCGGTCTGCTATCGTGTCTACTTCACCACCTCACCACAGCATCTGGGAGCAGCGATGCCGGACGCCGCCGAGCCAACGAGCCACACCGTCGAGGTCGGCGGAATGAAGCTCCACTACCGCGACTGGGGCAACGAGGGCGCGCTGCCGATGGTGTTCCTGCACGGGCTGGGCGGCGCCTCCGGCGACTGGATGCGGATCGCCGAGTCATTCCGCGCGGATTACCACGTCGTGGCGCTCGATCAGCGCGGGCACGGCGAGTCTGATCATTCGGCCGACCGCGCCTACTCCACCGACGACTTCGTGGGCGACCTGACAGGCTTCGCGGACGCGCTGGGGTTCAACCGCTTCGCGCTCTGCGGGCACTCGATGGGCGGACATAACGCCATCGCATTCACCGCTCGCTACCCGGAGCGCATTGTGTGCGCGCTCGCCAACGATATCCCCCCATCGATGCCGAACCGCGCCAGCGTCGAGGACCGTGCCGCCGGATTCCCGGACGGGCAGCACGCGGTCTTCGCGACGAAGGACGCCTGGATCGACAGCCTGCGACCCAACGCCGAATTCACCTCGGACGCCCACCTGGAGCTGATGTCGGAGTCCCGGCTGAAGGCCGTCGACGGCGGCTTCCAGCGCACGTCCGACACCAACGTGCACATCTACTGGGAACCGGCGGACCTGTGGGATGAGGCGAAGGCGATCACGCGCCCAATCTTCTTCATCCGCGGTGGCAAGTCGGGGGTACTGGACGCCGCGACCGTTCAGAAGATGGACATGGCGATCGAGCCGGCGCGCTCGATCGGGCTCGAGCAGTCCGGCCATAACACCTTCTTCGACATGGAAGAGGAGTGGCTCAGCGTCGCCACGCAGTTCTTCGCCGCGCACAGCGACTGAGGTCGTGACGGGCCGATGAGCGGGACGGGGTCGGAGCGCGCCTCGGGCGACGACGGCGACACCGACCGCGACACCGAAGCTGAGGACGGGCCGCGCTGGGGCGCCTTCTCGTACCCCAATTACCGGCTCTACTGGGTCTCGATGGTCGCCCGCGTCTTCGGGCTGCAATTCCGATTCATCGGGCAGGCATGGCTCGTCTTCGTGGAGTTGGACCGCTCCCCGCTCTGGCTCGGCATCGTCGGGCTTGCCTCGGCGCTGCCGACGATCCTGCTAAGCGTGCCCGCGGGCATCATCGCCGACCGCTTCGACACTAGGCGCGTGCTTGTCTTCAGCCAGTCGCTCACGGCGCTGCTGACGTTCGGGATGGCGACGCTGATCGTCACCGGCCTCGTCAACATCTGGCTCGTGATCGGATGGGCGATCATCGTCGGTGCACTGGCCGCGCTGGCGAACCCCGCCCAGGCGGCAATCCTGCCGCGGCTGATCGAGATGCGGGCGATGGCGAGCGCCGTGGCGTTCACCAGTTCGGTGTGGAACACGATGCGCATCATCGGGCCCGCCGGGGCCGGGGTGCTGATCGCGGTGATCGGCACCGGACAGGCCTTCTTCGTCACCGCCGGCGGCTTCACCATCTCCGCCGTACTGCTGGCCACCCTCACGCTGACCCCGCTGGAGCGAGACAGCGAGGCGGACGACGGCGGGATGTTCGAGGGGGTGCGCTACATCTTCACGAACCGGCTCTTCCTGGCGACGATCGGGCTCTCGTTCTTCACCTCCGTCTTCGGTTCCTCGTACCAGACGCTGCTGCCGGTCTTCGCGGAGGACATCCTCGATGTCGGCTCGACCGGATTCGGGATGCTGGAGGCGGCCGCCGGGATCGGCGGATTCCTCGGCACGCTGGCGATCATCAAGGTGGGCGCGGGGCGTCACGCTGGGACGATCATGCTCGGCGCGGCCGCGCTCTTCGGCCTCTTCGTCGCCTCGTTCGCGGGCAGCCGCACGATGGCGCTCTCACTGGCGCTGCTCTTCGCGGGCGGGTTCACCAGCTCGATGTATCTGAACATCGGCATGACGACGCTGCAACTGCTTGTCCCGAATGAGCTGCGAGGACGGGTGATGGGCGTCTGGTCGATGACCTGGTTCCTGGCCACGGTCGGCGGCTTGCCAGCCGGGCTCGCCACCGAGGTGATCGGCGCACCCTGGACGGTCGCACTCGGGTCGCTCTCCGTCACCGCCTTCGCGGTGCTGCTTTTCGTGCTCTCGGGCGAGCTGCGGAGATTGCCGCCGGCCGTGCCTCAGCCGGCGACCGCGGCGCAGCGAGGCTAGACGCCGCAGCCTGGCACCTGGCTTGCGGTCCGTCGACCAATAGTCCGGCGACTACTGGTCCGAGGGCGGCTCGTCCGCGGTGCCATCGCCGGGGAAGGCAACCAGCGAGGTCGTCGACTGGATGCCTTCCAGCGTACGTATACGGTCGGACAGAATCGGCGGCACGTCAGTGAGGGCCTCTGCCTCCAGCTCGACGACGATGTCG
>JASLOV010000279.1 GCA_030745285.1 Dehalococcoidia bacterium
ACCTTCGTCATCGCCGCCGTGAGCGTGGTCTTGCCGTGGTCGACGTGACCAATCGTTCCCACGTTCGCGTGCGGCTTCGTCCGCTCAAACTTCTCCCGTGCCATCGCTCGCTCCTCTAGTCCTTCTCGCTATACGGCGGCAGGCTGGCCGGTGGCGCGGCGGGTGATCTCTTCCGCCACGGATGCCGGCACCTGACTGTAGTGGTCAAATTCCATCGAGTGTGTCGCGCGGCCCTGGCTCAGCGACCGCAGGTCCGTGGCGTAGCCGAAGGTCTCCGCCAGCGGGATCGAGGCCTGGATCACCTGCGCGTTGGCACGAACCTCCGTGCCGAGCACCGTGCCCCGGCGGCTGTTGATGTTCGCCAGCACGTCGCCGAAGTAGTCCTCCGGCACGACGACCTCAAGCTTCATTACCGGCTCCAGCAGCACCGAGCCGGCCCGTGCCAGCGCGGCGCGCATGCCGATCGAACCGGCGGTCTGGAACGCGATTTCGGACGAGTCCACGGCGTGCGAGGAACCGTCGACGACCGCGACTTTGACATCGACGACGGGGTAGCCCGCGATCACGCCGTTCGCGGTCGCCTGCTCGACGCCCCGCCGCACCGCCGAGATGTATTCGCGCGGGATGGAGCCACCGACCGTGCGGTCCTCGAAGAGGAAGCCCTGGCCGGCCTCACGCGGCTCGATCTCCAGTTCGCAGACACCGTACTGGCCGCGACCACCGGTCTGTCGCACCAGCCGCCCCTCGGCGCTGGCAGTACGCGTGACCGCCTCGCGGTACGCGACCTGGGGACGGCCGATGTTCGCCTCCACGCGGAACTCGCGACGCATACGGTCGACGAGCACCTCGAGGTGAAGCTCGCCCATGCCGGAGATCACCGTCTGCCCGGTCTCCTCGTCGAAGCTGACGCGGAACGTCGGGTCTTCCTCGGAGAGCCGACGCAGCGCCTCGCCCATGCGGTCCTGGTCGTCGCGCGTGCGGGGCTCGATTGCGATCGAGATGACGGGGTCCGGGAACGAGATCGTCTCGAGCACGACCGGCTCTTCGCGCGAGCTGAGGGTGTCACCGGTGAACGTGTCCTTCAGGCCGATCGCCGCGGCAATATCGCCGGCGTAGACCTCGTCGACGTCCTCACGCGAGTTCGAGTGCATCTTCATGATGCGGCCGAAGCGCTCGCGGTTATGGCGCGATGTGTTCAATACCTCGTCTCCGCTCTTCACGACGCCGGAGTAGACGCGGAAGAAGACGAGACGCCCGACGAACGGGTCAGAGACCACCTTGAAGGAGAGCGCCGTCAGTGGCTCATCGTCCGAGGCCGGGCGCTGAACGGCGACCTCGGTGTCTTCCACCTTGAACGCGGCAACCGGGGGAACGTCGACGGGGGCTGGAAGGTAGGTGATGACGCCGTCGAGCAGGGGCTGAACGCCCTTGTCCCGCAGCGCCGCGCCCGCGAAGACCGGCGTGATCGCGTTCGCGATCGTCGCCCGCCGGATGCCCTTCTGCAGCTCAGCCACGTCAATCTCGTGGCCCTCGAGAAACGAGACCATCAGCTGGTCATCGTTCTCCGCCACCCGCTCGACCAGCCGCTCCCGCTCCGCCCTGGCGGCGTCGAGCAGCTCCGAGGGGATCTCGGTCGTAACCACCTCGGTGCCGCGCTGTCCCTCGAACAGGATGGCGCGCATCTCGATCAGGTCGATCACACCGCGGAACTCGTCCTCAGCCCCGATCGGCAGTTGCACCGGAACGGGTACGGCGCCTAGGCGGTCCTCGATCATCTGCACGGCCTTCGCAAAATCGGCGCCGGTGCGGTCCATCTTGTTGATCAGGCAGATGCGCGGCACGTCATAGCGGTCCGCCTGCCGCCAGACTGTCTCCGACTGCGGCTCGACCCCGGCGACGCCGTCGAAGACGACCACCCCGCCGTCCAGCACGCGCAGCGAGCGCTCCACCTCGACCGTGAAGTCGACGTGGCCGGGGGTGTCGATGATGTTGATCAGGTGACCGGCCCACTCACAGGTGGTGGCGGCGGACGTGATCGTGATGCCCCGCTCCCGCTCCTGCTCCATCCAGTCCATCACGGCCGTGCCCTCATGGGTCTCGCCGATCTTGTGGGTGCGGCCGGTGTAGAAGAGGACGCGTTCGGTCACGGTCGTCTTGCCCGCATCGATGTGGGCAATGATTCCGATATTTCGGACGTTCTCCAGGGGAGTCTCACGCGCCATGGTCTCGTTCAGCGTCCTTCGTTGTCCTGCGGTCTCTCGATGCTTCCGGTTGCCCCGGGGACTGAGCCGCCCCCGTCATGGCGGGGGCGGAGGTCAGGCCATGGCGGTCGCTACCAGCGGTAGTGCACAAAGGCGCGGTTCGCCTCTGCCATGCGGTGTACTTCTTCCTTGCGCCGAACCGCGGCGCCGCCCTCGTTGGCAGCGTCGAGGATCTCGGCGGACAGCTTCTCCGACATCGAGCGACCGCCGCGGCTGCGCGCCGCGTCGATCAGCCATCGCAGAGCCAGCGCCTGACGGCGCTCGCTGCGGATGTCGATCGGAACCTGGTAGGTCGCGCCGCCAACGCGGCGCGGCTTGACCTCGATGATCGGCGTGACGTTGCGAATGGCCTGCTCGAACATGTCGATGCCGCGACGGCCCGACTGCTCCTCCACACGGTCCATCGCGGAGTAGACGATGCGCTCCGACAGGCTCTTCTTGCCGTCCTTCATCACCTTGTTGATGAGCGAACTCAGCAGCAGCGACTGGAACTTAGGATCGGGCGGGACCTCGCGGCGTACGGCTCGTGATCGTCTCATCGGTCGCTATACCCGTCTCGTGCCGTACTTGGAACGGCTACGCTTGCGCTCTTCGACGCCGGTGGCGTCGAGCGCGCCGCGGACGACGTGGTACCGGACGCCCGGCAGGTCCTTCACACGCCCGCCGCGAATCAGCACGACGGAGTGCTCCTGCAGGGTGTGCCCCTCGCCCGGGATGTAGGCGGTGACCTCGATGCCGTTGGTCAGCCGGACGCGCGCGACCTTGCGCAGCGCGGAATTGGGCTTACGAGGGGTGACCGTGCGCACCTGCGTGCACACGCCTCGCTTCTGCGGGGCGCCTTTGGCGCTGCGGAACATGCGGTTCTTGAGCGTGTTGAAGCGGTAGCGCAGGGCGGGCGCCTTCGTCTTCTTGTTGATCGGCTTGCGACCCTTGCGGACAAGCTGATTGATAGTCGGCACGGTCTGGATGAACCCTCGCTCGACACTCTCTCATCGCGCTGAATTCAGACACGAGAAACGGCCGAGCGGCTAGCGATGAGCCAGTTCGCGGCGCCGCGGGAACCCTCGGGGAGGGAAGCCTGCGAATTGTGCCGCCGGTACTCACCGCGTCCGGCCTGCCGGGCCGTGTACGTCGATCGCCCTGAAGGCGAGCGCCGTCTGAACGCGCGAACCTAAACGTTACGGAACCTGATCCCTTGTGTCAACGAGTCTGAGCAGAATCAGCCGAGGGCGTCTCGACGCGAACCCCGTCGCCGTGGCTGCAAACCCCTCGAACGACGGTCGTGATAGCTCGTTCCGAATCTGCATCGCCGGACCGACCGAGCTGTGGGCGGACAGACGCCCGCAGGCTACCGCCGGAAGATCTGGCGGCGGAAGTCTTCGCGGAAGACCGGGCCCGCCTCGTCACCGCCGTCGCTGTCCTCTCGGCGCTGGCGGGCACGGTTACGCCACATCTCCAACAGGCCTTCCTCCGTGCGCCCACCCATCTGAGACGTGTGGGCGAGCAGACCTCGCACCTTCGTCTGCAGCACGGACTCGATGTCGACGTGGTAGTCCGGGGCGGCGGAGCCGGCGAAGAGGATGGCGGCCGGCCGGTGAGGGGAGAGCCTCTCCCCGCCGATCTGGTCCGGCTCGTACAGCAGATCGTCCGACGCCGGGTAGATCGCGTCGTAGGTGCTGATGCCGATGCGGCGATGGTCGCGGTGATTGGTGACGGGCTGGAGGCCGTCGAAGGTGAGCACCAGCTCCGGGCGGCGCAGCCGGATCTGCCGCACCACCAGCCCGCGCAGTTCGTCGTCGTCGACCAGCTCACCGTCGCCGAAACCGAAGAAGACGGGGGCGTTCGCGCCCAGGATCTCCGATGCCCGGCGCTGCTCCTCTTCGCGCACGCCCGCCAGCTGTTGCGGGGTGACGGCCGGGTCCTTCGTGCCCTTGTTGCCGCTGGTGGCGACGACGATGTCGACCTCCCAGCCCTTCGAGCAAAGCAGGGCGACGGTGCCGCCGACCACGAACTCGCAATCGTCCGGGTGGGCCATCACCACCATCGCGCGGCTCGGGCCGAGCTGCGCGATCAGGTCGCGGTCCGGATCGATCGGCCGGGCAACCTGCTGGCTTGAGGTGCGCTGGCTCGTCACCCGGTTCCCTCGGTGGTCACGACGGAGCGGTCGCCGGGCCGGCTCTCGCCGGAGTCTTCGTCGCTGTCCCCGGCCCGTTGTGAGAGGACCTCCTCGTAGAGATCGAGCAGCGAGGCCGCCACCATCGCCCAGTCGTAGCGCGCCACCGACTTCACGGCCGACGAGCCAAGCGCGGCGCGCAGCGCATCGTTGCTCAGCAGCAGGTCGAGCTTCTCCGCAAACGGCTCCGGGCAGCGCCATGAGATCAGGTAGCCGGTGCGGCCGTCCGCGATCGTGGAGGTGAGCCCGCCGACGCGGGAAGCGACCACCGGCAGCCCCGACGCCATCGCCTCCAGGGCGACCAGGCCGAAGGACTCGTAGAAGGAAGGCACGACGGCCACGTCCGCGGCGTTGTAGTAGGTCGCGACACGGTCGTGGGGAGTCGCGCCTGGGAACAGCAGCCGCGAGGAGACGCCGACTTCCTCCGCGATCGCGGTCAGCCGAGCGAACTCCGTGGCCGCTCGCTCATCGCCGCCGAGAATGATGAGCGTCACGCCCTCGCCCTCCGTCATGTCGGCCAGCGCGCGTACCAGAATGTCGAAGCCCTTCAGCGGCTCGATGCGGCCGACAGCCAGCAGCACCCGCCCGTCCTCCGGCAGACCGAGTTCGCGGCGGGCCTCCGCCCGGTCGCGGGGCTGGAACTGCTGGAGGTCGACGCCGGGTGGGATCACCGCCACGCGCTCCCGATCGACGCGGAAGAGCTGGCGCAGGAGCTGCCGTTCGTGCTCCGTCGCCACCACGATGCGGTCGACGGAGTGCACCAGCTCACGCTCCGCCTCCAATCGCATCGCCGGTTCGTGCTCGGACGCGCGAGCGCGCAGCTTCACCTCGCCGAGCGTGTGGAACATCGCCAGGTGCGGCACATCCCAGTTCGCCGCCAACCGCTTGCCGGCGGCCACCGAGAGCCAGTAGTGGGAGTGCACGAGGTCATATGCCCCGCCCTCGGCCCGTAGGAATGCCTCGACGCCCTCGACGAAGCGATCGAGGCCGAGGAAGAGATCGGCGACATCGAGCTGATCGGGCGGGCCGGCAGACACGCGCACCAGGCGGGCGCCCGGGGCCAGCTCGACGATCTCCGCCGCGTTCGGGTCGTCGCGCCGGGTGAAGACATCGACTAGCGCGCCCGCGGCAGCCAGCCGTTCCGCGATGCGGCGGACGTAGATGTTCATGCCGCCGGCCTTGCTCCCCCCCAGCGCCGCCAGAGGCGACGTGTGGAAGGAAAGCATCGCGACGCGGGTGGGGGGAGGCGTGCTCACAGTTGCCACCGAACCCTCCGCCGGGTGCACTCGTGCACCGTTCGCTCAGCCCTGGGCGCGGATCAGTCCCAGGAATTCCTGCCGCGTGTTGACGTCGTCGCGGAACAGCCCGCGCATCACCGACGTCACCATGACAGAACCGGGCTTTTTGATACCACGAGCCGTCATGCAGGTGTGCTCCGCTTCGATCACCACGCCGACGCCGCGGGCCTGCAGCACGTCGCCGACGCACTCCGCCAGCTGCGTCGTCAGCCGCTCCTGCACCTGCGGCCGCCGTGCGAAGATCTCCAGCGCGCGGGCGATCTTCGAGAGGCCGACGATGCGGCCGTCAGGCAGGTAGCCGACGGCAGCCTTGCCGTGGAACGGCAGGAAGTGATGCTCACACATCGAGTAGAACGGGATGTCCCGCAGGATCACCATCTCGTCGTGACTCTCTTCGAAGCCGACTGAGAGCGCCTCGACCGGGTCCTGGCCCAGCCCCTCGAACAGCTCCTCGTACATCGCGGCGATACGGCGCGGCGTATCCGCCAGGCCCTCGCGGTCGGGGTTCTCTCCGATCGAGCGCAGCAGATGCTGCATGCAGTCTTCGACCGAGGCGAAGTCGTATGTCTGAGAAGGGGCTGAGGTCACCTGGGACTCCGAGCGTGGGTCGTGCCGGCAGACCGGCACGTCTGAAGAGGTACGTCCTGTGGGCACGTCCGCGAAGATCGTAGCACGCGACCGCGGCCCGTCCGTGAGCGGTACTACCGACCCCACGCGATGCCGTTTCGGGCGTTACGTCCAGCCGAGGGCGCGGTCGATGGCGTCAACATCGGCGGCCGTCTCCTGCACTGCACTCTCCACCGCCATCGCCATCGCCGTGTCCGGATCCTTGAGCCCGGTGCCGGTGATCACGCAGACCGCAGTCTCGCCCGAGAGGTCGACGCCAGCGCGCGAACGGGCGACGAGTCCCGCGACCGAGGCCGCTGACGCGGGCTCGCAGAACACGCCTTCGTCCCTCGCCAGCCGCCGGTAGGCGTCGAGGATCTCGTCGTCGGTGACGGCCGCGATCAGCCCATCCGAGTCGTCCCGGGCCTCGATCGCGCCCTGCCACGAAGCGGGGTTGCCGATGCGGATCGCGGTGGCGATGGTCTCCGGTTCGGCCACCGGTGCGCCCGAGACGAGCGGCGCGGCGCCTGCCGCTTGGAATCCCCACATCCGTGGCCGCCGCCCGGCGCGTTCGAGCCGGTAGTACTCCCCGAAGCCGCGCCAGTAGGCGGTAATGTTGCCCGCATTGCCGACGGGGATGCAGAGCAACGAGGGCGCGTCGCCGAGTTCGTCCACGATCTCGAAGGCGGCCGTCTTCTGCCCCTCGATGCGGTGCGGATTGACCGAGTTCACCAGCGCCAGGTCATGGCGCTCCGAAAGCTCGCGGGCGAGATCGAGCGCATCGTCGAAGGAGCCGTCGATCTGGACGATCTCCGCCCCGTGCGCCGTCGCCTGCGCAAGCTTGCCGAGCGCAATGTTGCCGGCCGGCACGATCACGTACGCCCGCAGCCCATAGAGCGCCGCGTACGCGGCGGCCGAGGCCGAGGTGTTACCGGTGGAGGCGCAGAGCACCGCCGTCGCGCCCTCTTCGACGGCCTTGGCGACCGCCATCACCATTCCGCGGTCCTTGAAGGAGCCGGTCGGATTCGTCGACTCCAGCTTGAAGTAGAGCGCCTCCAGCCCCAGTGCACCCTCCAGCACGCGTGAGCGCACAAGCGGCGTGCCGCCCTCGCCCAGCGTGCGCAGCGGCGTCTCGGCCGTGACCGGCAGCGCGTCGGCATAGCGCTCCAGGATGAAGCGCGTAACGGTCATCCAGGGGAGCCGGACGTGCCTGCGGCACCGGTGGTTCCCTCGGTTCCTGCGGTTCCTGCACCGCCCGGCAGCGGGGTTCCCGGAAGCGACCCCTGCGCCGGCTCGGCGAGCCCGGGCTCCGCGAGTGCGCCTTCGGCGGCGGGGTCCGCGGCCTCCGTCAGCCGCATCAGCAGATCGCGCGCGACGCGATTGGTGCGCTCGATCTCCTCGACCTCGCGGCGACCGGCGTCGCCGCTGGCGTCGGTCCAGCGCCGGAAGTGAGCAACGATCGTCTCTCGCTGCTCCTCGAGGGCGACGGCCATCTCCTGCAGCCGCTGTCGCGAGCCGGCGATCTGCTGGCGCAGGATCGACCGCTCCTCCGCAGCCGCGGCCAGGTCGTTGCGCACATCGTTCAGCGCCGTCTCGAAGAGGGCGATCCGCTCCTCCATGCGCAGTCGCGTCGCGCGCTGTTGCTCGACGACCTCCAGCAGCTCGTGCTCGCGGTCGCCGGCCGCCCGCAGGGCGGCGACGTCCTGCTCGAGCTGGACGCGACCCTCCTCCGCAACGCGAGCGCGGTCACTGAGCGCGACATGTGCGGCATCCAGCCGCGCCACGCCGGGCGTGGCCCGGCCCTGTTCGTCGCGGATGCCGCGCATCTCTTCCTCGCTGGCGGCCATGCGTTGCTCGAGCGCCGCGATCTGATCGTCCAGCGAGCGTTCCCGGCGGTCGCGCTCGGCGCTGCCGGCGATGGTGCGGGCGCTGCCTTGGTCCGCGGCATCCGCCTGCTCCTGCAGCGCACTGAGCGCGACCAGCACCTGTTCGAGCTCGCGCGCGAGCACCGCCCGCTCGGCCTGCTCCCGTCCCGACTGGCGCTCGACCGCGGCGGTGAGGTCACGGCGCAACGATGCCTCCTGCTCGACGCGCTCGGCCAGTTCCGCGGCATCACGCCGGGTCGCCTGCGCAGTCTGCTGCTCCGCGTCGTGGCGCTGCGTTCGCCCATCGATCAGCGCAACGGCATCGTGCAGGTGAGCCAGTTCTGCCTGCTGTGCGTGCAGCGTCGCGATCACGCGGCTGATCGCGCCCGCGACGTCGCCGAGGTCACCCGCGACGGTGAAGGTACGATCCGGGACGGTCTCGTTCGTTGCCATCTCAGCCCGTCCTCAACCTGCCCTCAAGGGCCTTCAGCTCGCGCTCAACTGGCCATCGCCAGCACGTTGCCGACGACGACCTCGTCGAAGCCGTCGATCTGCTCGAGCGCGGTGCGGAGACGGCCGCCGTTGGCGAGGTAGGTGGTGATCACGAACTCCTCCGTCGGCGCGTCTTCTTCCATCCCGAACTGGATCACCGAGGCGATGTTGATGCCGTGTTCACCGAGCGCAGTCGCCACCTTCGCCAGCACGCCTGGCTGGTTCGCCCCGGTCATGCGGATGTAGTAGCGCGACTCATGGTCGTCCGGCGCGCGCACCGTCGCCGCGGTGTAGGTGATCTGGTTCAGCGGCTCGCGCCCGACCACGAGGTCGCGGGCGACATCGAGCACGTCCGCCAGCACCGCCCCGGCCGTGGGCCGCGGCCCGGCCCCCGGCCCCTCGAACAGCACGCGCCCGACGAGGTCGCCTTCCACCTGCACGGCGTTGAGCACGCCGTCGACCTTGGCCAGTGGCTCGCCGTACCCGATCAGCGTCGGCCGCACGGAGGCGACCAGTTCGCCGTCGCTCAGCCGGCCGGTCGCCAGCAGCTTGATGGTGTGCCCCAGCTCGGCAGCATACGTAAAGTCGCTCGCCGTCAGCGTCGTGATGCCCTGCCGGATCACCTCGTCCGGCGCGATCGCCACGTGGAAGGCGAGCCCGCAGAGGATCGCGAGCTTGTACGAAGCGTCGATGCCCTCGACGTCGTCCGTCGGATCGGGCTCCGCGTAGCCGAGGCGATGGGCCTCCGCCAGCACGTCCTCGTAGTCCGCGCCGTCCTGCGCCATCGCCGTCAGCATGAAGTTGGTGGTGCCGTTGATGATGGCCGTGACCGTGTGCACGTCGTTCGCCAGCAGGTCGCGCCTCAACGGCTGCACGATCGGGATGCCGCCGCCGACCGAGGCCTCGTAGAGCAGCCGCACGTTGTGCCGGGAAGCGACGGCGAGCAGCTCCGCGCCATACTTCGCGATCACCTCCTTGTTCGCGGTCACCACGTGACGGCCGGCGCGCAACGCCCGCTCGATGTACTCGCGGGCGGGGTCCTCGCCGCCCAGCAGCTCGATCACGATCTGCGTGCCGGGGTCGCCGATCACATCGTCCACGTCGGTCGTGAGCTGTTCCGTCGCCAGGCCCGGCCGCGGACGCGAGGCGTCCCGCACCAGCGCACGGCGCAACTCCAGCGGCCGTCCGACGCGCGCGGCGTAGCGCTCCGCCCCCTGCTGCAGCGCCTCCACGACGCCACCGCCGACGTTGCCCGCGCCGAGCATGCCGATGCCGATCGCTTCGCTCATCTCACATCACTCATCTCACTGGTCCAGCACAGCGCTGACATCGCCCACCACACGATTGACGATCCACTCCTCCTCGCCGATCGAGAGGTCGAACGTAATCGCGACCAAGGCGCGCTCCTGCTCGCGCCAGTCGTTGAGCAGGCGGCCGGTCAACTCCGCGGTCTGGGCCTCGTCCAGCTCTCGCTCCGGCTCACGCTCCCACACGATGTAGACATCGAAGAATAGTCCGCTGGGAATGACGGCGGTCACGGCGCCCGCCTCCAGATCGGTGACGGCCTCCGCCACCTCCGCGTCCAGCAGCTCCAGCATGAACCAGCCCAGGTCGCCCTCGTTCTCGCGGTTGTCGCTGTCGGCCGTGCGCTCAAGCACCAGCTCGGCGAAGTCGGCCCCGCCCAGCGCCAGCTCCCGCACCTCCTCCGCCTCGCCGCTGCCGACCAGCCGGATGCGGGCCAGGCGCACCTGCTCGGCGATAGGGGAAAGCGTCTCACGCAGGCTTTCGGCGACGCGCGCCCGCAGCAGGCGGGCGGCGATAATGTCGTAGTACTCCTGCTGCGAGAGACCGGAGTTGCGCAGCTCCGCCTGCAGCGAGTCGGCAAACTGCTTGCGGTCGGCGGAGTCTTCCAGCCCGTATCGCGCCCGCAGATCTTGCTCCACCTCAGCATCCCCGACCGCACCGACCAGCGCTGGCGCACGACGTCGGTAGACCTCGTCATCGACCAGCAGCGCGACGGTAGCGGAGACGAGGCCGGCCGTCCCTTGCTGGTAGCCGCCTTCGAAGAGCGCGTAGTAGGTCCCGCGCCGCGCGACGTCGGAGGTGGAGTAGTCGCGCCCCTCGACCGTGAGCACGTGCGCCCGCGGTGCCTGGTACTGCGTGACGTAGAGCCCGACGGCGATGATGCCGCCCACCACGGCCAGCGCCCCGATCACGCCCGTGGTGATCAGCCGCTGGCGGCGGTCCGCTGCCTCACGCTGTTCGCGCCGGGACAGTGCTGACTGCTTCTCGCGGGCCACGGCTCGCCCCCTTCGTGGCCGCCGCTATACCTGTTCGTCGGCCCGGCCGGGGAGAGCGAGGCTGGCCGGTGGGCGCCTGCTTCGCGCCCGTTCCTGCCTGCAGCGGCTGCTAGCGCCTGCCGCCTGCGGGCACGCCGGACGCACGAACGTGTTCAGCGGTATAGGGGAGCAGTGCCATGTAACGCGCGCGCTTCACCGCCCGCGCCACCACACGCTGGTGCTTCGCGCAGGTACCAACCTTGCGTCGCGCTTCCATCTTGCCGCGGTCGCCGACGTAGCGGCGGACGCGCTCCACATCCTTGTAATCAAGGATGTCAGTGTGGTTGATGCAGAACTCGCAGCCACGACGACGGAAACCGCCGCCGCCGCCGCCGCCACGACGGTCCCGGTCACGCGGCCGGTCATCGTCGCGGTCGTCACGGTCACGCGGCCGGTCATCTCGGTCGCGAGGCCGCTCGTCGTGACGGTCATCCGGGTGCGCGGGCGCGGCTGCCGCAGCCGGGGCAGGAGCGGCGGGCGCTGTCGATTCTGGAGGCGCGGGCTCGTTCGTCACAGTTCAGGCTCTTTCATACGGTGCTCTCGTTCGGGACTCTCGTTCAGATGCTCGCGCTCAGTTCCTGGTCGGTGCCGTCAGAACGGCAGGTCGTCCGGCTCAACGTCGCCTTCGGCGTCCGCGCCGACGGCGATGCCCGGATCGTAACTCGACTGCGCCCCACCGTCGCGAGGCCCGAGGAATTCGAATCGATCCGCGACCAGGTCGGTGCGGTAGTGCTTCTTGCCGCACTCGCCGTCCCAGTTGCGCGTCTGCATGCGGCCTTCGATGTAGACCTCACGCCCCTTCGTCAGGTACTGGGCCATCGTCTCGGCCGTTCGTCCGAACGCCACGACGTTGAACCACTCCGTGTCCTCCACACGCTCACCCGAAGACGACGTGTAGGTCCGGCCGACGGCGACGCGGACCTCCGTCAGTGGGCTGCCGTTAGCCGTGTACCGCATCTCCGGATCACGACCCAGCCTCCCGATGATCATGCACTTATTGAGGTTGCCCATCAGCGTCACCCTCCCGCCTGGGGAGCCAGTATCTCGATCTCGGAGTGAAGTCTACTCCAGCGGCGATATTACTCCGCACCCGCCGTGGCTGGCGACGGCTCCTCGCCCGATGCCGGCATCGGGGCGGCTGTCGCGTCCGGGGCTGCCGCAGGAGCCGCCTCGGCCTCAGGGGTGGTCGCAGGAGCCTCGACCGCCGGAGCGGCTGCAGGAGCCTCCGCTGCCGGGGCAGTTGGCGCTGGAGCTACCGGGTCCTCAACGGCCGCTTCGGCTGCGGGCTGCTCGCCGTCGGCCGGTGCCTCCGCCGCCGGTGCGTCTGCGCCGTCGGCTGGCGCAGCCGCCGCCACCGGTGCGCGCACCGGGGTCTCTGCGCGAATCCGCTGGGCAGGGGGCGGCCCGTCCATCGGCACGACGTCCTTCAGCAGGATGTGGCGGACGACGTCCTCCGAGATCACGAGCTGCGCCTCGAGCGCGGCCGTGGCCTCCTGCGGCAGGTTCATCGTTGCGAGCACGTACGTGCCCTCAAGCTCGTGATCGATCGGATAGGCGAGGCGACGGCGCCCCCAGCTGTCCATCGAGAGCACTTCACCCCCGGCCTCTGTGATCAGGCCGCCGACCCAGTCAACAACCGCCGTCGCCTCATCCACGGCCTTGCGCGCGTGGACGATGTACAGCAACTCGTATTCGTGCAACCAGAACCCCCGCCTGACGCCACCGCCTGCCCAGCTCGTCGGAGACACAACAGCGCCCGGCGCCGTCGATGCAGCCGCCGGGCAAGTCGGCTTAGCGTCGATCTTTCCGTTCGCAGTATAGAACGCGGATTTGGAGGGTCAACGAATGAACCGGCGGAAGCAGCCGTTCCGCCGCAGGGACGAGGCCAACCCTGAGCTCAGACGGGGCGGCGCTAGCCGCGCGGGAGGCCGAGCCCGCGAGTGGCGATGATGTTGCGCTGAATCTCGCTCGTGCCAGCCGCGATCGTCGCCGGTACGGCCTGTACGTATGACTTCGTGAAGCGCCCGTTCAGCGGCGCACGCCCGTCGCCGTCCTCCCAGAGGCCGGCGTGCAGGCCGAAGACCTTCGAGCCGGTGCGCGAGAGCGACTGCGAGAGCTCCGAGTTGAAGAGCTTCGAGGTCGACGCCTCGTAGTTCGGGATCTGGTTGGCGGCCTGCATCGAGATGATGCGGAACGAGAAGTTGAACATCACCTCGGTCTCGATGTAGCGCTCCGCGATCTCCGCGCGCACGGAGGGCCGCAGGTCGGCCTTCGCCGCGCCGTCCTCCGTGGCGATGTAGTCGAGCAGCGAGTTAATCGACCGGCGGCTGCTGATCGCGCCCGTGATGTTCGACCGCTCAAAGTCCAGCAGCGTCATGCCGACGTACCAGCCGCGGTTCTCCTCGCCCACCAGGTTGGTGGCGGGGACGCGCACGTCCTCGAAGAAGACCTCGTTGAAGTGGTGCCGCCACGACATGTCGATCAGCGGGCGGATCGTGATCCCCGGCGAGTTCTTGTCGAGGATCAGGAAGGAGATGCCGCGATGCTTGGGCGCGTCGGGGTCGGTGCGCACGAGGGCGTAGAGCCAGTCGGCGCGGTGGGCGCCGGTGGTCCAGATCTTCTGGCCGTTGACACATAGTCGTCGCCGTCGCGCACCGCGCGCGTCTGCAGAGAGGCGAGGTCTGAGCCCGAGCCCGGCTCGGAGTAGCCCTGCCGCCAGTTCACCTCGCCGGAGAGGATCTTGGGCAGGTACTCCTTCTTCTGCTCTTCGCTGCCGTGCACGATCAGGGTCGGGCCCAGCTGGCTGACGCCCTGCCCGCCCACGCCGGGCGCGCCCGCCAGCGTCATCTCCTGCTTGAAGATGAACTGCTCCATCGGCGTCAGGCCGGCGCCGCCGTACTCCTTCGGCCAGGCCGGGGCGACCCAGCCCTTCTCGGAGAGCGCGTCCGCCCAGTC
Organism: Dehalococcoidia bacterium; assembly: GCA_030745285.1. Taxonomy (GTDB): domain Bacteria; phylum Chloroflexota; class Dehalococcoidia; order UBA2979; family UBA2979; genus SHYR01. Next base: position 13,990 of record JASLOV010000279.1, read on the forward strand.
GCTCGCCGCCCGGCGCTCGCTGGCGTCCTCGGAGACCCGGTCGACTTCCCAGTCGCCACCGTGCTCGTAGCGAGCGGGCAGCCGGGTCTCGATCACTTCCTGCACCTCGGCACGGAACTCAGCCTGTTCGTCGTTGTCGTTCCAGTCCATCGAGGGCTCCTCAGGGTCTTCTGCAGGTTCCTTACTGGGGTCGCCTGCTCAGCGGCCGGATCATGCGGCGCACGTGCGACGGCCGTCAATCACGGCCGGCCGCCGACGACGGACTGCGCGTTCACGGTCAAGGCTGTCGCAGGGGGACGTCATCAAGGGCTTCGCGGAGGGCATCACCGGCCTTATCATCCCCCCTATAGCAGGTGACCGGTAAGTCGCCGCCAACCTTCGCCGACGCGAAACAAATCGGTTCATCGTCGCGTGCGAGTGCGCTCCACTCTTGCGTCTCACCAAACAGATGGTATCGAACGACGTAGCGTGTGCCACGGATCGGATTGGACCCGTAGTTTCCGACGATCGCGGGTTCTTCACCCACGCTGAGTACTTCGTAGTCGGACGGGCCACCACCGAACGAGCAAGCAGCCAGAAGGACAGAACCCACGAGCACCAACTCGCCCAGCCGCATCACCCGACGCGCCACCCGTTACGGATGCCATGCCGACGACCTAGGGACACGGCGATACACCAGTCCTACGCGGACGGGATGCCGGGCGCGGGGAAGGCGTCGCAGAGGTCCTTCACCTCCGCCTTCACGCGCTCCGCGACCGCCTCGTCGTCCGGCGCGGCCAGTACCTCCGCGATCAGCTCGCCGGTGCGGTGCGCTTCAGCCGTGCCGAACCCGCGCGAGGTGATCGCCGGGGTGCCGAAGCGGATGCCCCCGCCGGTCATCGGCGGCAGCTCGTCGAAGGGGATGGCGTTCTTGTTGACCACGATGCCCGCTCGCTCGAGCGAGTCCGCGGCCCGCTGGCCGTCGAGGCCGATGGTGGTGACATCGAGCAGGATCAGGTGGGTGTCGGTGCCGCCGGAGATCGGGCGGATGCCGGCCTCGGCCAGCGTCTCGGCGACGGCGCGGGCATTCTCCACGGTCTGGCCGGCATAGGCGCGGAACTCGGAGGTGGCCGCCTCCTTCAACATCACCGCCTTGCCGGCGATCACGTGCATCATCGGCCCGCCCTGGTGGCCCGGGAAGACGCCCCGGTCGACACGGCGGCGGAACTTGCTGTCGCAGAGCACCATGCCGCCACGAGGCCCGCGCAGCGTCTTGTGCGTCGACGTGGTGATCAGCTGCGCGTTGCCGGCCGGCGTCGGGTGCGCGCCACCCGCCACGAGCCCGGCGATGTGCGCCATATCGGCCATCAGCACTGTGTCCACCTCGTCGGCGATCTCACGGGCGCGCTCGAAGTCGATCAGCCGCGGATAGGCAGTGGCGCCGACCACGATCAACTTCGGCCGGTGCTCCTTCGCAACCGCCAGCATCTCGTCGTAGTCGATCACCTCTGTCTCACGCTCCACGCCGTACGAAACGAAGCTGTAGAGCTTGCCGCTGGCGTTGACGCTGTGACCGTGGGTGAGGTGACCGCCGGCGTCGAGCTTCATGCCCAGCACGGTATCGCCGGGCTTGATCACGCCGAGGTAGACCGCGAGGTTAGCTTGAGCGCCGGAGTGCGGCTGCACGTTGGCGTGGTCCATGCCGAACAGCGCCGTCGCACGGTCAATCGCCAGGCTCTCAACGATGTCGACGAACTCGTTGCCGTGGTAGTAGCGGGCGCCGGGGTAGCCCTCCGCATACTTGTTCGTGAGCACACTGCCGACTGCCGCCATGACGGCCGAGCTGGCGTAGTTCTCGGACGGGATCATCTCCAGCGAGTCGCGCTGACGCCCCTCCTCGAGGCCGATCAAGCGAGCGATTTCCGGGTCGGCCGAGGCCAGTGAATCCATCGGATCGGTTGCGGTCGTCATCGCCGTGCTCCGTCGGTCATCAGCGGGAGATGCTGGTCAGGTTGTCGTCTTCGTACAGTATCGCAGCGCCCAAACAGGCGCTGTCCCGTCAGAGCCCGAGCGCGCGGTCGTGCTCCTCCCAGGCCCAGTCGTTCAGCAGCATCAGTCCGCCGGAGACGAGCGAGTGGCCGCCGAGCACGACCGGCACCGGCGAGGCGTTCGCCGCTTCGACGATCTCGCGCAGCCGATCGTCCTCGACCATCGCGGCTTGCCCGACATCGGCGGCGAAGCGGTCGGCGCGGGAGGCGTGCAGCCCGAGCTGAATCAGTGCCGGGCGGATGTCGATGAACGCCGCATCGCACAGATCCGGCAGCAGGTCGCCAAAGAACGCCTGCGAACCGACGGAGGCCAGCAGCTGGCCGAGCAGCGAGCTGGCGCTGCCATCGGCGTCGCGGCCGGCCGCGCCCATCCCCCGCTCTTCCGCGAGCAGGCGGACACGGCACGCGGTCTCGCGCTCCAGGTACTGCCAGGTGCGCGAACTGACGCGTCCCGCGACCAGTACCTCCGAGTCGCGGTCGGTAAAGGTCATCGCCGCACCCGCCAGTCGCTCCGTGTCCAGCGCCTCGCCGGCCAGCACCGCCGCCAGCCGCGGCCCCGTGCTACCGGTCAGCGCGAGCGCCGTCAGGTCGCCGGGTGAGTCGATGTTCATCTGCGTGCCGGTGCTACGCGGCAGCTCGACGACGTCGACGCCGCAGTCCTCGCGCAGCCGGCGCGGCACGCCGTTGTCCGCGGCGGGCAGCGGATCGAGCCCGGCCAGCAGTGAGGCCGGCGTCACCGCGAAGAGGTCGGCCGAGTAGAAGTTGTTCGTCACGCAGGCCGGGTCGGGTCCGGCGATGCCGCCCGCCAGCGCTTCAAAGTCGTCGCCCTGCAGCAGCGGCCCCGCGCCGCCACCGAGATAGAGCGTCGACCCGAGGTGGTGCTCGGCGACGGCGTCCGCCAGCCGGCGGCCGAAGTGGAAGTCCTCGTCGCCGTCGATCTCGACCTCGGTCCCCGACGGCAGCGCCTCGGCCGGCCGGGTGTCGGTCAGCAGCAGCGTGCGGCCGTAACGGTCGGTCGCAAGCGCGGTCTCCACGCTGTCCAGCGCACTCGCCTCCAGCGCACGCCGCACCAGCGATTCTAGCGACCCGCCGGAGAGCCCGCCGAGCATGACGACGAGCGCCGGCGGGGAGGCGTTCGAGGCTCCGGCGTCCTCGGCCTGTCTGGGCGGAGACCGGGTCATGGGGAGGCTGTCATCGGCAGTTCGGCACTGGCGGCGCTCACGGGTGAAATGCTCGACCTCGACGGCTTCGTCGATCACTGGATTGGGGTGAGGGCGGCAGTCGACGGCGCCCCCGCGGTGGCGGGCGACGCCTGCGCGCGCCCGTCTGCTCAGTCTAGAGAGCAGCCCCCTCGCGCACTAGCCCTGGAACGAGCTTTGGCGCTTCGATCGCCGCGCTAATCCTCGCGCGCCAGGGCCAGCGCGTACACCGTCGCCGCGCCCGCGGCACGCAGGGTGTTTGCCGCCTCCTCGAACGTCGAGCCGGTCGTCGTGATGTCGTCGACGACCATCACCGCCGGCGGCGGCGGCCCGTCGACCGCGAACGCCCCGCGAAGGTTGCGTGCGCGCCCCGCTGCATCGAGGTGGGCCTCGGCCGGCGTCCGCCGCTCTCGCCGCAGCAGCGACGGATCGAGCGGCAGCTCGAGATCGCGCGCCACCACCTGCGCCGCGATCTCCGCCTGGTTGTATCCCCGCTCGCGCTGCCGCGAGCGGTGCAGCGGCACCGGCACGACGGCGTCGATCTGCCAGTGCAGCGGCACGGCACGGGCGGCAAGCGCCGCCAGCGGGTCGATCAGGCGGGTCACGCCGCGGAACTTCGCCTCCAGCAGCGCCCGCCGGGCATCGCCGGTGAACCGCAGCGGCGTGCGCAGCGCATCGAACGAGGGCGAAGCCTGCTCACACCGTCCGCACAGCCCGGGATCGTGGGAAACGGGCGCCCAGCACGCCTCGCAACGTCGCGCCGCCGCCCGGTCGAGCCCGTCGAGACAGTGCTCGTGCAGCGCCGCACCGAAGCGACCACAGACCAGGCAGCGCTGCGGCAGCAGTGCCTCCGCCAGCTCGCCGGCGACGCGGGCGACCGTCGAGCGTCTCCGTCCCGGCGCCATCGGCACCACCGGCACCATCGCTACCCCCAGCAGGGCATGAGATAGCATGGTCCGTTATGGCCGCAAGCCCCCAGACGCCCGAGATCTCAGAGACGCCGAAGACAGGCGCGCCCCTCACCGGCCTCGAACCCGCGTCCGCGCACTCGTGGGGAGCACCGCTGCGCATCTCGGCCTTCCGCCTGCTCTGCATCACCCAGCTGGCCACCGGGCTGCGCATGCCGATGATCTTCGTCACCCAGGCCTGGTACGTGAACACCGTCGCCCCGGACGGGCAGCGCGTGCTGCTGCTCGGGCTGCTCGCCACCCTGCGAGGTTCCGTCTTCCTGCTCTACGTCGTCTTCGGGGGCGCCTTCGCCGACCGTTACCCGCGACGGGCGATGTTGCTGATCTCCCACGCCTCCGCCTGGGCGGCGACCCTGCTGATCGGCGGGCTGCTCTTCCTCCCCGGCGCCTCCGAGGGCCAGGGCGCCTGGCTGTGGGTGATGTTCGCCCTCTTCACCTCCTTCGAGCTGATCAACGCGCAGGACCTGCCGACGCGAAACGCCATGATCGCCGACATCGTGCCGCCATCGATGCTGACCTCGGCCGTGACGATCTTCTCGATGGCGATGCCTGTTTCGATGCTCGTCGGGGCGCCCCTCACCGGTGTGCTGCTGGACCGCGTCGGGTTCGGCACGATGTACTTGATCTCGGGCATCGGCCACATCGTCCTGATCCTTGCGGTCTGGCCGATGCGGGCGGGCGAACGCGCCGCCGACCCGGACGCAACACACGCGTCGGTGTTCGCCAACGTGCGGGTGGGCATCCACCGCCTTCGCACGGACCCGGTCGTGCGCTGGATCGTGCTGGCGAGCTGGGTCTCGTTCACCGTCGGCATGAGCGTGATGGGGCTGCTGGTCGCGGCCTGGGTCAGCGAAATCCTGGAGCTCGACGCCTCCGGCTGGGGCGTGATGATGGTGTTCTGGGGGGTCGGCGGGCTGCTGGCCTCCGGGGTGCTCTCGCTGCAAGGCGAGTTCGGCCACAAGGGGCTGCTCTACCTCGCGGCGCTCTTCGTCTTCGGCGTCGCGGTCACGGGCTTCGGCTTCAGCCGCATCCTCATTCTCGCCTTCCTCTTCAACGGGCTCGCCGGGGCGATGCATCAGTGGATCCGCATCCTCAGCACCGCCTCGCTGCAGCACGTCGTGCCCAACCGCATCCTCGGCCGCGTGATGGCGCTGCTGATCCTTTCGCAGGGCATCTCCCAGGCATTCGGCATCGCCATCGGCGCGCTCGGGCAGCTGATCGGGCTGGAGGTGCTCTACCCGGCGGCGGGGCTGACGATCATGGGCCTCACGTTCGTGCTCGCCGCCTGGCAGCGCCCGCTGCGCAAGCTCGACTGACCCGGCTCGCCCCTCCGCCGAGTCGCCTCGCCCTTGCCGCCCGGCCGTCCGGCCGCGCCAGCCGTATAATCGTTCGACGAACCGTCCGACAGAGCATTCGACGCGCCCGATGGACGCGCGCTCACAGCGATCGCCGACTGGAGGCCCCGTGCGGGTCAGCGTCAAACTCTTCGCCGGGCTCAAGGAGATCGTCGGCGGCGACCTCGAGGAAGACTTCGAGGACACCGCGGTCACGGTCTCGACGCTGACCGACCGGCTGGCGCGGGCGCATCCGAAGCTCGAGCCCTACCTCACCGGCCTCGCCGTCGCCGTCAACGACGAGTACATCCTTGGCCAGGACGAGCTGCTGCACGACGGCGACGAGGTGGCGCTGATTCCCCCGATTTCGGGCGGCGCTGACCTCACACCGCCCTCTACACCTCACTATCTGGTGACCGCGGACGAACTCGATCCGAAGGCGCTGCGCGACCTCGTCCGCACCGACCACAGCGGCGCGGTCATCGTCTTCGAGGGCGTCGTGCGTGACCGTCACGAGGGCTACGACGTCCAGCGCATCGAGTACGAGGCCTACGACTCGATGGCGACCAAGCAACTCCAGGCGCTGGCCGAGGCGGTGCTCGACGAGCTGCCGGTACACGACATCGCCGTCCACCACCGCACCGGCATGGTGGAGATCGGCGAGGCCTCGCTGCTGGTCGCCGTCTCCGCCGAGCACCGCGAGGAGGCCTTCGCGGCGGCACTGCGCGTCGTCGACCGCGTCAAAGAGAGCGTCCCGGTCTGGAAGCGCGAGTTCACCCCGGACGGCGCCGTCTGGCAGGAGGGACGCCCTGCGAAACCAGCGACGCCGGCCAGTCCGCCGACGAAGCCGGCCCGCTGACCGGCGTCCGCGACCCCGGCGACCCGTGACCCGTCCCGCACCGTCCGAGGGATTTTGTCCGCACTGCGGCGAGCGATTGCGCGTCCCGATCGAGGGCGAGTCCGGGCACGGCCGCTGCAGCGGCTGCGCCCGCCCCCACTGGCAGAACCCGATCCCCGTGGCCGGTATTCTCCTGATACGCGCCGGCCGCGTGCTGCTGACCCGGCGCAGCGAACTGGCGAGCGCGGGCGCCGGCGGCTGGGCATTCCCCGGCGGGTTCGTGGAGGCCGGCGAGACCGCGGAGGAGGCCGCCGTGCGGGAGACCCGCGAGGAGGCGAACCTCGACGCCCGGATCACCGGCATCGTCGGCATGCCGTACTCCATACCGGAGGTCGACCACCTCGTAACCGTCTACCGCGGCAAGGTTGCCGGGGACGCGGCGGGGGAGGCGCAGCCCGGCCCCGAGGTCTCCGAGCTCGGCTGGTTCGCGCCCGATCAGATCCCGTGGCCGGAGATCGCCTTCCCGACCACCGCGGCGGCACTGCGCGACCTGATTGCCGAGGGCCTCGACGCGCCGCCTGCCCATCCGCTCGACCCGCCGCCCGCCGCCGCACAGTTGTTGCCCGATCCGCCTGCGCCCGCCCCGCCCGCTCACTGCCGCCACTGCGGCGGCGGCGTCGAGCCTACCGGCGGCGGCCCGGCCGGACATGGGCGGTGCACGGCGTGCGCACTGCCGGTCTGGGTGAACCCGGCGACGGCGTCGTCGATGCACGTCGTGCGCGATGGCCGCGTGCTGCTGGCGCGTCGCAGCGCTCGCATGCGCCGCGGCGGCGGCCAGTGGACCGGGCCCGGCGGGCACATCGAGCCGGGCGAGGCGGCGGAGCAGGCCGTGCGCCGCGAACTGCTGGAGGAGACCGGCCTCGATGTCGCCGTCACCGGCTTGAACGGCGTCTTCTCCATCCGCGACCCGGCCGTCGTCTTCGTCTCCTACCGCGGCAGCACGGACGGCGACCCCCTTGCCGGCGACGAGACCGACGAGGTGCGCTGGTTCAGCGCGGACGAGATCCCGTGGCCCGAGATGTTCGAAGACGCCGTGCCGCCGATGGAGACGCTGCTCCGGTTCGGGCTGGACTGACCGCTGCTAGCTCACATCCCCGCGGCGGAAGTCGGGGGCCTCGATCTCGTAGACCACGACGACTTCGAGGTCGGCGAGGCGGGAAGCGATGCGGGGCTCCATCGCCTTCAGCTCGAGATTGGTGGTGATCACCGTCGGCAGGCGGCCGAGGTGGCGGTGGTTGAGGATCTGGTAGAGCTTCTCCTGCGCCCACGGGCTCGACTGGTGCGCGCCGAGGTCGTCGAGCACCAGCAGGCGCACGTCGAGCAGCCGCTGGAAGACGGTATCGAAGCGTTCCGCCGCCCTCGGAGCGAAGGTGGCGCGCAGCTCGTCCAGCAAGTCGGGCACGGTGGCGAAGCAGACGCTCTCCGCCTCGTCCAGGCGATGGTTGGCGATCGCGCCGGCGAGATGGGTCTTGCCACAGCCGTTGGCGCCGATGAAGAGCACCCACCCCTCCGGTTCCCCGGCCCACTCACGCGCCAGCCGGAACGCCCCCTCCAGGTTCTGGCGGGCCTTGCCGCGCAGCCCCCGCCCGGCGGGCTCGAAGCGCTCGAAAC
>JASLOV010000280.1 GCA_030745285.1 Dehalococcoidia bacterium
GCACCAGCACGACGCGCCCCTTGTAGGGCGTGATGTAGGGGACGAGACGCTTGATCAGTTCCCAGTCGTAGATGTTGCCGAGTTCTTCATAGTCCCAGCCGTCGGTGCGGCCCCCGGGGCCGCCGCTACGACGGCCGCCGCCTTCGTGCATGCTGCCTCGGCCGCCCCACCCGGCCGCACTGGTGCCACCCCACATGCTCATCAGACCGGCTCCACCGCGGCGCGAGCCTCTTCCTGGTCGCGCAGTTCAAGGTCGTAGATCTCGCGATAGAGGCCGCCGGACTCCAGCAGCTCCAGGTGCGTGCCGCGTTCCGCGACCTTGCCGTCGCGCAGGACGATGATCTGGTCCGCCTGTTGCACGGTGCGGAGGCGCTGGGCGATCACGAAGGTGGTACGACCCTCCATCAGGTTGTTGAGCGCCTCCTGGATGAGGAATTCGGTACGCATGTCCACCGATGAGGTGGAGTCGTCGAAGATCAGCACCCGCGGGTTGAGCAGCAGGGTGCGGGCGATCGCCACACGCTGGCGCTGGCCACCGGAGAGCGTGGTGCCGCGCTCGCCCACCCAGGTGTCGTAGCCGTCTGGCATGGAGTCGATGTAGTCGTGGACGCGGGCGGCCTTCGCAGCCTCCATCACCTCGTCGTCGGTGGCGCCCGGCTGTCCGTAGCGGATGTTGTCGCCGATGGTGGCGGGAAAGAGGAAGACGTCCTGCTGCACGACGCCGATCGCGGCCCGCAGGCTGTCCGTCTGCACGTCGCGGACGTCCTGCCCGTCGATCTTCAGTGAGCCCTCTGTGACGTCGTAGAAGCGTGGCAGCAGGTTGACGACGGTCGACTTGCCGGAGCCGGTGGGCCCCAGCAGGGCAATCATTTCGCCCGGCGCCGCGTGAATGTTGACATCGGTCAGGACCGACGCCAGGGCGTCGTATCCGAAGCTGACGTTCGCGAACTCGACCTCGCCGCGCTCGACCCGGATCGGCGGTGCGCCCGGCTTCTCCTGGACGGACGACTCAGCGTCCAGGATCTCGAAGATGCGGGTGCCGGCTGAGTATGCGCGGGCGAACATGTTGACGATGAATCCCAGCATGCGGACGGGCATCTGCAGCAGCGTGAGGTAGACCTGGAAGGCGACCATGTCGCCGGGGGTCATGTTCCCGGCGCTGATCTCCCTCGCGCCGACCCAGAACACCAGGCCCATCGAGAGCAGCCAGAGCGAGAGCATGACTGGGTTGTTGATGCCCTGGACCAGGGTCGTCTTGAATGAGATGTCGAAGAGGTCCTGCGCCTTCGCGTCGAACTTCTCCTGCTCGTGCTCCTCGCGAGAGAACGCCTTGACCACGCGCATGCCGGTGAGGTTCTCCTGCAACACGGTCGAGATCTGACCGTGGAGGTCCTGCACCTTCGTCCACATCGGCCGCATGTAGAGCGAGATCGCTCCCGACTGGATGGCGATGACCGGCATGAAGGCAAGCGCGACGAGCGCCACGGTGACGTTGAGCCTGAACATGAGCACCGCCGCTACGCCGACCAGTGCGACGATGGAAATCAGCCGGATCACCGCCATGCCGACGAACATGCGGACGCCTTCGACGTCCTGTGTCGCGCGCGACATGATCTGGCCGATCTCGGAATTGTCGTGGTACGCGTAGGAGAGGCGCTGAAGGTGGTCGAAGATGTCGTTACGGAAGTCGAACGCGATCGCCTGTCCGATCTTCTCGCCCAGGTACTGCTGAGCGTACTGGAAGACGCCGCGCAGCACGGCCACGACGATCAACAGGGCCGCTGCGAGGCTGAGCGTGCCCATGTCACCTTCGGCGACGCTCTCGATCAGGTTGCCTTTGCCGTCCAACACCTTGCGGATGTCGAAGCCGGTGTCGACGGCGTACCTGAGAAGCTCAGGCGTGGCGACCTGCATTGCAGTCGTCGCCGCCGTGGCTGCCAGTGTGAGCAGAAGCCACCATCGGTACGGCCACCCGCGCGCGAGCAGTCGGAGGTGGACGGACGTGTTGCGGCCGGTCATCCGGCTCCTTCCGCAGCTGTCCGAATCGAGTGCCCAATTCGGGCAGGACAGTCAGTGTATTGCGATCCTCACGTTTGGGTAAAGGATTGCGGCCGCTCACACTCGGGGACGCCGAGCGCTGTTGCGTGCAACCCAGTCCGAGCGGAGGTGATGGCGGGTCCCGCGCCGGCGAGCGTGTCCCAGCTAGCCCTGCATGCCGGCGATCAGCGTCGAGGGGTCGCGGGAGGGCGCGCCGTCCTGACCCGAGCGTGCGCGCCAGCAGCGCACGCAGTCCCGTGCGGAGAGCGTCCGGGTGCTCGCCGGTCGGCTCACTCATCGACGCCCTCTCCGTTCGCTTCTTCACTGACCGCCTGTTCGACCGCTTCTTCGTCGCTGCCTGCTTCGATCAGCGAGGCGCCGAAAGCCTCGATCACCTCGATCGCGGCGTCGCTGAGGTGCTCGGCCTGTGTCGGGGAGAGGCGGCGCTGAGCGAGCAGCGCCTGTACCAGCAGTCGCAGGCCGGCGTGCAGCAGCTTTGTGTCGTCTGGCCGGTTGCGCAGCCCCTCGCGCAACCGCAGGCGCAGCTGCGCGATCTCCTGGTCGAGGCCATCGACGTGTAGCGCGCGCTCGAACTGCGGGCGATCGAGCTCGTCCAGTACCGGCTCGCAGAACGCCTCCGTGGCGGAAGCGGCGGTCACTTCGCTTCCTCGGCCGTCATCAGCGCCACCAGTTCTTCGCGGACCGCCGCCGCGCCCGCGCCCGAGACGCCGCGGCGCCGTCGAGCCGTTCGAGCGTGCCGGCGATCGCGAGCAGCAGGCGCAGTGCCGCGAGTTCGTAGTGACCGCGTTCGACGGCGGTGGCGAAGCTGGTCATCGGCCGGCCCCCGCCAGGACCAGGGAGAAGGCGGCGACGTTGCCGGCCAGCAACGGCAACCGCAGCGCAGCCGCCAGCACGCCGCCGTCGGAGAGATGGGCCGCCGCGATGTTGAGGGCGGTGCCCAGGAAGAGCGTCGCCAGCGCCAGAGCCGCCACCCGCCGCTTAACGCACGCGCCGGGCCGAAGCGAACGTCCGGAGAAGTAGACGGCGTTGGCCGCGCCGCTGCCCGCGGTGGCCAGTTCCTCGACGACGGCAATCTGGTCCCATGCGGCCACCGGCACCCCTCACGTATTCGCTACGTCGCTCAGGTCGAAAGTGACGGCAGTATAGAACAGATGTTCTATCCGTCAAAGAGCCTGACGGCGCTCGCTCGAATACGCCGTCGACGGAGGCGGTTGTCTAGGTGATCAGCAGTGGGCTAACTGCGGCCTCGACCGATGAGCGCGTCGCGGCTCTGCTCGGCCATCGGGTGCGGCAGCCGGCCGGCTGCCGCACCGCGCTCGAGGTTGAGATCGAGGTATCGCAGCGCCGCCTGCCGCGGCGAAGTGCGGGCCGTCGTCGCCACATCCTGCAACGCCGGCCAGCGCTCCACCTTCCAGGGCTCGACCTTGTCTGCCAGGAAGAAGAGCCACGCCGCCGTGTCGAAGTCGGGGTGGCCGCTGGTGTGCCAGCGGACGGCGTGCAGCACCCAGCCGTCGCGGACGTCGAAGCGCTCGCACAGCTCGGCCGCGCCGACCACGCCGTGCAGCAGCAGCGGCGTCGCGCGCTCCACCGGGTCGATCTTGATGCCGCGCGCCTCGGCCCGGGCGAGCAGGTCGGCCGGCTCCGCCGCTCGCAGCAGGTCGTGTCCGGCGGCGGCCAGCAGCATCCGCTGACGCGCGCCGTCCCCGACGCCGTGGAGCTGCGCGAGCTCGTCTGCCAGCGCGATGACGCCGTCGACGTGGGCACGCAGCCCCTCCGGCAGCTCCGGCGCGATCAGGCGGCGCAGCTCCTGGTGATCCACAGGCGGGTCTCGCCTTCCGTCAGCTCACTGAGGAGTCGCTGAGGAGCGGTCCCAGTGCGGCCCCGCCCGCCGTAGGGAGTCTACCGATGTATGGCGTTCGCAGGCTCGCCGTACGGTTCCGTTCGAGACTAGCCGTTCGACGGAGCGACTCGGTCACTACAAGAAGCTGCGCGGGAGGACGACGATGGACGGCCGCCTGGAGTCCGCGACACCGGGGACGCGAGTAACGCGGCGCGTGCTTCCGCGTCTCCCTCGTCGCCGCGTGGGCTGGCCCGCTGCGACGCGGGCGCCGGCTGCGAGGGCCCCGCGAGCCGGATGACGACAGGTAACTACCGCGTAGCCTCGGGCGGCCGCCATCAGACGGTGGCGATGCGCTCGCGCCGTGGCAGTTCGATCAGCCCGTCGCCGCGCCCGAAACGCTCGACCAGCCCGTCCCGCAGGAGCTGCTCGCCGGGGGAGCCGCCCGCCACCAGGTAGCGGCTGCGTTCGCTCGCCACCACGTCATCGACCGGTTGGGGACCGCCGCCGACGGGACTGTCGACGTGACGCACCTCCACCTGCCTGCCCCGCGCGGCCAGGATCGACAGCAGGTCGTAGACCCCCGGCCCGGAGGCATGGGGCTCCCCGTGCAGCGTCTCCCACAGTCCGAGGTCTAGCGGTGTCTGGCCGCGGTGGCGGACGGCGACGATCACGCACAGCCGGCGCGCGGTCGCCTCCATGGCGTCAATGAACGCCCCGATCTCACGCGTGAAGTAGACAACGTGAACCGAGAGCGCCACGTCGACCGGGTCCGCCCGCCCCCTCATCAGGCGCCTGAACCGGTGGCCAGCCCATCGGCGGCAGCACGGTGATGTTGTCGCGCCCCGACTCGGCGACTGACTCCGCCGCTGAACGCCGCAGCCGCTTCGTCATTCCCGCCGAGGGGTCGACGGCGCGCACTTCGCGGACGTGGAGCGCCAGATCGACTGCGACGCGCCCGGCGCCGGCGCCGATGTCCAGCCAGACGTCGTCGGGCGAGGCAAGCTCCGCGAGCACCGCACCCGCCTCGTTCGCGAAGGCGCCCGGGGCGTAGTCCTCGGCCCGGGCGCACCAGCGGTCGTCCGGCTCAGGCTCAAGCGTCAGCCGCGAGCGCTGCTCGGCGCTGGCATCGAAGAGGTCGCGCCATGCCGCGTAGAGGGCGTCGGGCGGTGCTCGCAGGGCGTTGCCGGTGTCGGCCATGGCGCTCTCGCTTCCGGCTGCGGCGACGCCGCGCCCGGCTCCCCGGAGGGAAGTGCCCTAGCCTAGGAACTGGTCGGGGCGCATCTCCCGCAGCCGCCTCACACGCTCCTCGATCGGCGGATGGGTGCTGAAGAGCCCGGCCATGCCGCCCCCCAGACCGCCGCGCAGCGGGTTGACGATGTAGAGATGCGCCGTCGACTGGGCGACCTCGACGGGCGTGCGCTGCGCGCCCATCTCCAGCTTCGCCAGCGCGGAGGCGAGCCCCTCCGGGTCCTGCACGTAGCGGGCGCCGTCGCGGTCCGCCTGGTACTCGCGAGCGCGGCTGATCGCCATCTGGATCACCGCCGCGGCGATCGGGGCGACGATCACCGCCAGCAGCCCGAACATGCCGCCGCCGCGCCGGCCGCCGCCGAAGAAGAGCCCGAACCAGCCGATCATCGAGATCGCACTGGCGATCGTCGCCGCGATCGACGACGTCAGGATGTCGCGGTTGGCGACGTGTGCCAGCTCGTGCCCCAGCACCCCTCGCAGCTCGCGCTCGCTCAGCAGCGTGCGGATGCCGCTGGTGACGGCCACGGCGGCGTGCTTCGGGCTGCGCCCGGTCGCGAAGGCGTTGGGCTGAGGCGAGTCAATGACGAAGACCCGCGGCATCGGCATCTGCGCCCGCCGCGCGACGTGTTCGACGATCGCGAAGAGCTGCGGGTCCTGGTCACGCTCGATCTGCTGAGCCTTCGACATCTTCAGCACGAGGTCCGCGGAGAACCAGAACGAGCCGACGTTCATCACCACGGCCAGCCCCGCAAACATCACGACCCCGGTCGTCCCCATCAGCACGCCGCCGACCGCGATCAGCAACCCGCTGATGGCGGCCAGCAGCACGGCGGTCTTGAGGTTGTTCATGGCGTCACTCCGCGCTCGGTGGTGGTCCGGGATCGATCTTATCAAGCGGCGATCCCGGGGAGAGCGAGTGGAGCGCAGACACAAGAGAGGCCGCCCATCGGGCGGCCTCTCTTGTTGGGCTGTTGCGGGTGGCCGGGCTAGATGCCCATCTGCTGCGCCACCAGCTCGCGGTGATGGTCGGCGTCGCCGAAGGCCAGCTCCGCACGCTTCTGGCGACGGAAGTACAGCTGGATCTTGTAGTCCTTCGTGAAGCCGATGCCGCCGTGGATCTGCTGGCCGTGCGCGACGACGCGGCGCGTCGCCTCGGAGCACCAGGCCTTGGCCATGTTGACGTCGATCTGGGCGTCGTCCTGGCCGCTGTTCACGGACCAGGCCGCCTTGTACATGATGAAGCGCGAGCCGTCGACGTCCGTCACCATGTCCGCGCACTTGTGCTGAATCGCCTGGAACGACCCGATCGGGCGGCCGAACTGCACGCGCTCCTTGGCGTAGTCGACGGAAATCTCGAAGTCCATCTGCGAGAGCCCCACCAGGTAGGCGCATTCGCCGACGGTGTAGCGCTGCAGCACTGGGCCCAGCGCGTCCCAGCCGCCGCCGTCCGCGCCCAGCAGCTGGCCGGTCGCGCCGTTGAGCTTGACCTCGCACTGTTTGTCGCGAGCGATGGTGACCAGCTGCGTCACCTCGACGCCGGCCTGGTCGGTCGGGACGATACCCAGCGTGACGCCGGCCGAGCTGCGCCCGGCGACGACGATGTAGTCGGCGACGTTCGCGTCGGGGACGAAGAGCTTCGTGCCGTTGAAGGTGACCTCGTCGCCGGAGACGGAGGCCTCGCACTGTATGCCTTCCTCGTCGAACCGGGCCGAAGGCTCGGTGAGAGCGAGCGTGAAGATCAGGTCGCCGGAAGCGATACGGGGCAGGAACTCGGCCTTCTGGTCGTCCGAGCCGGCCTCGATCAGCGGCACCGCGCCGCCGAGTACGGTCGACATGTACGGACCGGGCACCAGCGCGCGGCCGAACTCTTCGAGCAGCACGCAGAGGTCAAGGAAGTCGAAGCCGGCGCCGCCGTGCTCCTCCGGAATGAGGAGGCCCTGCCAGCCCTGCTCGGCCATCTTGCCCCACAGCTCGGGGGAGTAGCCCTGGTCGTCCTCTTCCATCTCGCGCACGAGCGTCTCGGGACACTCGTTCTCGAGGAAGTCGCGGGCGGCATCCTTGAGCAGTTCTTGCTGCTCGTTCAGGCCCAGGTCCATGTCGGCTCCTCTCGCCAGACGGCCTCGCACAGTGCGTGGGTCGCCGTCGGTTCCTGCAATCGTGCGGCGGGTTGTGCTCCTGGCGAGCACGGGTCAATCCGAGCCGCCGCCGCTCGGCCGAGGAATTATCGATGCGGCCGCATCCGAGGGTCAAGGGCCATTGAACCTGTGACCGTCGCGGCAGCCCGCCGCGGGATCGCTCGCTATACTCCCGGCACCATGCGCTCCTGATCCTCGATCCCCTCAATCAGCCGCCGTCGCTGATCCGCGGCCCCCCGCGCGACAGCCGCAGGGCACACCGGCGCGACGCAGTTCCGTGACCGCAGCCGGGCGGGTCCGTCCAGTGTGGCTCAGCAGCCGGCCAGACGATGCACGACGAGGATGGTCAACATGAACCTCTCAGACCTGGTCGACCGGGCGCTCCCTCCCGCAGCGTGGGCGGAGGGCGACAACATCCCGTGGGACGACCCGCCGTTCAGCGAGCGGATGCTCGCATGGCATCTTCGCCAGGACAGCGACGCCGCCAGCCGGCCGTCCGAGAAGATCGACGCTCAGGTGCGCTGGCTCCACGAGGCGCTGCTCGACGGAGAGCGCACCCGCGTGCTCGACCTGGCCTGCGGCCCCGGCCTCTACACCAGCCGTCTCGCGAGACTCGGGCATGAGTGCCACGGCATCGACTTCGCCCCGGCCGCCGTCGCCCACGCCCGCGGTGAAGCGGAGCGGGAAGGCCTCGCCTGCTCGTACGAACTGGCCGATGTGCGCAACGCCGCCTTCGGCGGCAGGGCCGCCGGCGAGGGGTTCGGGCTGGCGATGATGATCTCCGGTCAGCTCAACGTCTTCCGGCGACGCCAGGCCGCGCAGATGCTGCGACGAGCGTTCCAGACCCTCGTGCCGGGCGGGCGTCTGCTGCTCGAACCACAGCGGCTGGCGACGGTGGTCGATGGCGGCAACGCCGGCCCCTCGTGGTACTCGGCGCCTGAGGCGCTGTTCTCTTCGCGCCCGCACCTCTGCCTCGTGGAGAACTTCTGGGACGGGGAGGCGCGGGTCTCCACGCAGCGCTACCTGATCGTCGACGCGGCGACCGCCGAGGTGACGCGGTACGCCGTGAGCAACGAGGCCTACAGCGACGAGGAGTACGAGTCGCTCGTCAGCGCTGCGGGGTTCGAGGACGTCCGGCTACTGCCATCACTGATCGGTGTCGAGGACGAGAGCCAGTCCGTCAACCTGGCGATCACGGCGCGGAAGCCAGAGGCCTGACGGAAGCTCCGGGCCTGACGGAAGGGACAGGCATCTTGAGACAAGACCGCGCCCGGCGTCATAGTAACCTGTGGCCGCGAAACACTCGGAGAAGTTGATCCTTCATGCTTGAGACCGGTGTTGGACTGCTCGCGGTCGTTGCGCTGGTCCTCGCCAACGGTTTCTTCGTTGCGTCTGAGTTCGCCCTGGTGCGCGTGCGGCGTACCAAGGTCGACCAGCTCGTCGAAGAGGGGCGGACCGGCAGCGGCAGCGTTCGCGACGCCGTCGTTCACCTCGACTCCTACATCGCGGCCTGCCAGCTCGGCATCACCGTGGCGAGCCTCGCCCTCGGCTGGATCGGCGAACAGGCGTTGGCCGGGCTGCTGGACCCGCTGGTCGGCGTGCTGGGCGCACATGCCGTGTCGGTGACCCTCGTGTTCGTGATCATCACGGCGCTGCACGTCGTCGCCGGCGAGCTCGCGCCGAAGGGGATCGCGCTCCAGCACCCGGAGCGGGTCGCGCTTACCATCGCCGCTCCGCTCCGTCTCTTCCGCGCGCTCTTCCGGCCCGCGATCTGGCTGCTGAACGAGAGCGGCTGGCTAGTGGCGCGTGCCGTCGGTGTCAGCTCCGATGTCAGTGAGGAGCCGCATCTCGGTGCGGCCGAGCTCTCGCTCGCCATCGACGCCAGCACCGAGGCCGGCGAACTGAGCGAGGACGACCGCTTCCTCATGGCGCGCGTTCTGCGATTCCACCACCTCACCGCGGAGCAGGTGATGCTGCCCCGCACGGAGCTGCTGGCACTGCCCGTGACCACCACGATCGACGAGGCGCTGCGGTTCGTCGCCAGCTCCCGTCACTCGCGCTACCCGGTCTACGGGGACAGCATCGACGACGTGATCGGCGTCTTGCACGTGCGCGACCTGGTGGGCGCGGAAGGGGCAGCCACGATCAGAGAGCTGCTGCGGCAGCCGCTGATCGTGCCCGCACAGGCGAGCGTGAGCGACCTATTGAGCGAGATGCGCAAGCGCAAGACACACTTCGCGGTCGTGGTGGACGAATACGGCGGCACGGACGGTATCGTCGCGCTCGAGGATGTGCTGGAAGAGATCGTCGGCGAGCTCCAGGACGAATTCGAGCAGGAGCCGCCGCCGGTCGAGCGCCGAGCCGGCGGCGCGGTCCGGTTCGGCGGCCTCAGCAGCGTCGACGTGCTCGACGAGCTGCTGGGGGTGACCGCCGAGGCGGGGCCGTACAAGACCGTGGCGGGCTACCTCGTCGAGCACATTGGTCGCATTCCCGAGCTCGGCGATCGCGTCGATCTCGACGGCTACCGGCTGACCGTGGTCGAGATGGACGGCATGCGCATCGCCATGGTGGAGGCGACGCCACTCGCTGCCCCCGCGTCGCGGCAGGCGGCGACCGAGTAGACGCGGCCGGGCTGCCAGCAGGAACCGGCCGGGAGAAACCACCGGCCAGAGCAAACCAGGGAGGCCGGGCTCAGCACGGCCTCCCTCATCTCATGCCTGACCGGCAGGCTGCCGGTAGGCTAGCCCCTCGGCAGGCCCAGGCCGCGGGTGGCGATGACGTTGCGCTGGATCTCGGACGAGCCACTGAAGATGGTGTGCGGGATCGAACCGATGTAGTCACGCACGAAGCCCGCGTTCATCGGTGCGACGTCGCGCTCCCACAGCTGGCCGTAGAGCCCGAGTGCCTTCGTGCCCCCACGGGCGAGCTGCTGGTGCAGCTCGGAGCCGTAGAGCTTGTTCATCGACGCCTCGTAGTTCGGGATGTCGCCCGCGTTCTGCATGGAGACGATGCGGAACGCGAAGTTGAACAGTATCTCGATGCCGATGTGCAGGTCGGCGATCTCGAGCCGGCTCGCACGCTGCCAGTCGTTGCGGATCGTACCGCTGCCGTCGTCCTGCTCCATGTAGTCGGTCAGTCTCTCGAGCGAGCGCCGGTACTCGATCGCGCCGCCGATGCCGGAGCGCTCGAAGTCCAGCAGCGTCATGCCGATGTACCAGCCACGGTTCTCTTCGCCGACGAGGTTCTGGGCGGGGACGCGAACGTCCTCGAAGAACGTCTCGTTGAATGGCTCGTTCCAGCCCATGTCGGTCAGCGGGTTGACGGTGATGCCCGGCGTGCTGATGTCCATCATCAAGAACGAGATGCCCCGGTGCTTTGGCGCGTCCGGGTCCGTGCGTACGAGCGCGAAGAGCCAGTCTGCGTACTGCGCGCCGGAGGTCCATGTCTTCTGACCGTTGACGATGTAGTCGTCGCCGTCGCGCTCGGCGCGCGTCTGCAGGCCCGCCAGGTCGGAGCCCGCGCCCGGCTCGGAGTAGCCCTGGGCCCAGGCGACCTCGCCGGAGAGCACCTTGGAGAGGTGCTCCTTCTTCTGCTCTTCGTTGCCGTGCACGATCAGCGTCGGCCCCAGCAGCGAGACGCCCATCCCACCAACGGCTGGAGCGCCCGACTCCGACATCTCCTGGTTGTAGATGAACTGCTCGATCACGGAGAGGCCCGCGCCGCCGTACTCCTTCGGCCAGTGCGGAGCGATCCAGCCCCTCTCGGCCAGCGCGTCCGCCCATGTCAGGGCCACGCCGCGGCGCTCCTCG
The DNA here is from genome assembly GCA_030745285.1 of Dehalococcoidia bacterium. Lineage (GTDB taxonomy): Bacteria > Chloroflexota > Dehalococcoidia > UBA2979 > UBA2979 > SHYR01. The sequence goes on from JASLOV010000280.1 coordinate 11,091, forward strand.
TCGTCCGACTTGCGGTCGGCCTGCCAGCCGCCCACCAGCGCTTCCGCGTCATTGGTCGCGCCATCGGCGGCGGCCTGGTAGCGCTCCGGCAGTCGCGTCTTGATGAAGCTGCGGACCTCTTCGCGGAATGAAGCCTGTTCGGGCGTGTCTGACCAGTCCATGCAGTGCCTCCTGCTCTGACTCGAGTGCGGATCGTACCGCAGCGTGGACGCGATGTGGCGGCCCGCGCGGTCAGGATCCTCCGATTCAGCGTTGCCCTGCTTCGGGGCACTGTCAACATACGTTCTGGGAATGGCGAGGGGGACCTTAGGTCCAGAACCGGGCCACGGACTGCCCGGCCCAGACAACGCGGAAATAGGGCGTGTGCCCGCCAAGCACGCCCACGAGGATCGCCGTCCGCAACTCAACGGGCAGCTCGAAGCGTTCGAGCAGCAGTGTCGCCAGCAGGCCGGCGACGAAAGCGCCGCTGATGTTCACCAGCAGCGTTCCACGCGGGAAGATACTGTCGGTCGCGCCCGCGGCCCGGGTCCCGATCTGCCCGCGCAGCACGGTACCGATCGCCCCGCCGGCAGCGATGAGCATGGCGTGCACCGGAAGGCCCTTCGACCGTCGGGGAGCTTCGCGGAGTCACGGCGGACCGGTCAAGGAACGGTCGCTGTTGGATTGACCTGTTCCCTCGCCGCCGCGACCATTGGCGTTGGTGCGCACCCGCCCGAGCCCGACCTGGCCGATCACGGCGGCCCGCGGACGAGCGCGATACCGCCTGACCCTGCCGGGCGGGGGTCGTCTCGCGACGGGCGCTGACCGGCCCTAGGGCTCCTCGCGCTCCGGGACGACGATGCGCGGGATCTCTTCGAGCTCCGGTAGCTCGTCGAGGGAAACCCGCGCGATGTCGATCACGTTGCCGGCATCGACTTCGCGCTCGAGCTGGCCGAGCTGCTCTTCGCGTCGCTCTTGCGCCTCGCGTGAGAGTTCTAGTTCTTCCTCGATGTGCTCGGCGAGCGCGCGTTCAGGCGCTTCACCCGGCGCTGGCAGCCGCGCCTCCGTCACGCCTTCCAGCGCCGAGTAGCGATTCCCGCCGAGGAAGTGGAGCGGACGCGACTCCGCTTCGCCGGCGCTCCACGTCTCGTCGAAGGCCAGCGGGTCGACCCGGACCGCGACCGGGAGGCCGACGAAGAGCAGGTGGTCGCCGACGGGCACGACCTGCTGCACCTCGCACTCCACCCACGCCACGCAACCCTCGATCAGTGGCGCCGTGACATGTTCCGGGGCGAAGGTCTCGAGCTGTGTCGCCTCGAACTTGTCGATGTCGGAGCCGGTGAGCGAGCCGAAGTACTGCACGTGGTGGAGCAACTGGCGGCTGGGGAAATTGAGCGCGAACTCCTCGGAGTGGCTCACCATTTCCGTCGTGTGGCGCGACTGCTCCACCGCGATGCCGACCAGCGGGGGGTCGCTCGAGAGCGGCGCGCACCACGCCAGCGGCATCACGTTCGCCTGTCCGCGATAACTCGCCGTGACGAGCACGACCGGCCCGCCGAGCAGCAGGCGAGCCGCGGTCGTGACCGGGCGCCGCTCGATGTGCTCGGGAGCAGGGTTCAGCAGTTGGTCGTCGCCGTGGCCTGACGTCATGCGCCGAGTATACGAGGCGCTGGCTCCGGGTTGGCTGAGGATCCGCCGGGGGTGGCGGAGATCTCTAGCCGAGGTTCTCCTTGAGCCGTCGCCCGGCTTCGCTGCGCGCGCGCTGGGGCCTCTTCCTGCTTCTCGCGTCCCAACAACCCTGCGAGGAAGCCCATGCCTTCCCCCTTTCGCGCGTTTGTGTGCCTCAAGCTGGCTGCTCCTTCGCGGCCAGTCCGTGCGTATTACATCCGGCGTCGGTGTCCGTACCGTCCTCGCCCGGCGGCGGCCCGCCCGTACTACACTCCGCTCGGTACCCATGCCGGGCGCTCGCCCCGTCGTCCATCAGCCCGGGAACATCGGAAGAGGCCATGGTCAGGGCTCAACTCTTGCCGCTGCTGGCCACCGCCCTGATTGCTCTCAGCGTGGCCGATCGGGCGCCCCGGGAGGTCGTCAGCCCGGTCGATCGCTGGGAGCGGGTCGAGGTGACCGCCTCCGCGCCGGATACTGCCGCTGCCTACCTCGAGGCGCTCGGCGCGGTGATCGAGGTGCGGTCGCACGACCGCGTACAGGCGCAGGTTCCGAGCGGGCGGCTGATGGAGCTGCGTGCCGCCCGCTCGCTGCTGCGGGTCGAACCGCGTTCGGTGCCGATGCTGCTACAGCTGCCCTCCGCGCTGACGCTGCTGGGGGTGGACCGCTGGCAGGCAGCGGGGTTCCGGGGCCACGGCGTGCGCGTCGCCATTCTCGATGCCGGCTTCGAGGGCCACGAGGACCTGCTGGGATCGACTCTGCCCGCACGCGTCGCCGTCCGCTCCTTCCGGTCCGACGGGGCGATCGGCGCGGGCATCGACCACGGCACGCGGGCGGCTGAGATCGTGCACCGCGTCGCGCCCGAGGCGGAGCTGCACTTGGTGAACTTCAACACCGTGACGGAACTCTCCGACGCCGTCGACTACATCGTCGAGGAGGCGGTCGACGTCGTCTCCTTCTCGCTCGGCTTCATCCACAACGGACCGGGCGACGGGACGGGCGCGGTTGATGAGATCGTGACCCGGGGCATGGAAGGCGGCGCCGTCTGGTCGGTCGCCGCCGGCAACTGGGCGCGCCAGCACTGGTCGGGGATGTTCACCGACAGCGACAAGGACTCCGTGCACGAGTTCTCGCCCGGGATGAGGCAGAACAGCCGTCAGTTCGAGGCGGGCGACCTCATGATCGTCTCGCTGCGCTGGGACGACGTGTGGGGGGCCGCGTGCTCGGACTACGACCTGGAGCTGTTCGACCCCGGCGGGTCGCTGGTGCGTGCCTCGCGGCAGTTGCAGGACTGCACCGGCGACCCGGTCGAGGGGCTACGGGTGCTCGCGACCGAGAGCGGCCGCTACGGAGTGCGTGTGATCAAGGCGTCGGACGACGAGCCGCGGCTGATCGACCTCATGCTCGTCGGCTCCCCCGGCCGGGGTTCGCCGCTCGACGTCTACGTCGGCGAGGGCTCGCTCTCGGAGCCGGCCGACCACCCGCGGGTCGTCACGGTCGGTGCGGTCTCGCCGTTGAACCCGTCGTCCGTCGCGTCGTTCTCGTCACGGGGTCCGACCGTGGACGGGCGCAGCAAGCCGGAGGTCGTGTCGCCGACGGGGCTGGTCGACGCGCTGGAGGATGGCGAGAGTTTCGCCGGCACATCCGCCGCGGCGCCTCACGTCGCCGGGCTGGCGGCGCTGCTGACGGAGGCGATGGTGGGAGCGGGGCCGGCGGTGATCCGGGCTCAGGTGACGGGCCGCGCGGTCGACCGGGTCGCCCCGGCGGACGACGAGTCGGCGCCGCCACTATTCGCCAGCCTGGGTTCGCTCGCGGGGCTCGGACTGCTGCTACCGGTCGCTGCCGACGAGGCGAAGATGAGCGGGGAGCTGCCGCCCGGAGCCGGGCTGGCTGCGCTCGCCTACTCCGGACCGGACGGCTATCCGCTGCGCTTCGCCCACCTGCTGACGCCGGGGCGTGAACCGCGGGCCTGGTTCCACTTCGTGATCGAGGGTCAGCGCTGGGTGAGCTTCATCCCGGGCGCTCCGGCGGCGTTCAACGACCTCGAGAGCATCGTCGATGGCTCCGTGGTGTTCGGCTGGTTCGCCGCGACGGCACCGCCGGACGACCGCGCCACGGGCCCTGCGAATGCCGCCCTCGGGAAACCGTAGCGTCCGAGGGCGGCGCCAGCTCCGCTAGGTCGGAGGCGAGGTGAGTACACCCTCGGTCGCGCCCACCGGGGTCAGGTCTTCGGGCTCCGGGCAGAAGTCGGGGAGCTGCTCACGGATCGTGGCGGCCTCGTAGCAGTCATTGCCTTCCGTGGATGACGACTTCACGATGACAACCTCTCCACCTCGCCAGACGACCCAGTAGACGATCATCTCGCCGCCGCTCGGGGCGGCTGTGCCTTTCCCCAGCACCTCGTTCTCAGCCGGGAACCAGGGGTCGAAGGCGGCCGTCTCCTGGGCGGCCGGGGCACAGGCGGCGAGGACAAGAAGCGCCGCGACGGCCGCGAGGCCGAGGGAGAAGATCCCCGTGCGGGAACCGGCGCGTGGGTCGGGTGAACCGCCGGGCACCGGCCCCTGATCGCCCTAGTCCCGGCCGGAACTGTTGGACAGCGCCTGGCTCGCGGAGAAGTACTTCACGGCGACCGCCAGGCCATCCTCGGTGGCCGCGCGCGCGGTCTTCAGGGCGTTCTCGCCCCCGACTTTGACCTGCGTCGAGTCCAGGAGACCGCGTCCCGGTGAGACCGAGTGGAAGTAGTTGGCGACCGCCAGCGGCGTGATCGCCCCCGGATTCAGTTCAATCTGGGTGGCGACGCGGGCCGTGCTTTCCGCGAGGATGCGCAGCAGTGAGGCATCAACGGGCTCGCCATTGGTGGCGCGCTCCTGGATCTCGGTCAGGATCGCTTCGATGCGTTCGAGCTGTGTGACGACCGACTCGTTGTTGAGCGCCTGGTCGAGGGCAGCCTGGAGGCTTGAGCCGTTGGCGCTCGCGTCGCTGACGAGCGGCGGGCGTGCCGGCTCCACGAACGGCGGCTCCACGAACGCGGGGGCCGCTGAGGCGACCGAAGCCGGCTGCTCGGACGGCACGGAAGAGAGCGCCGGGCCCGCTACGGTCGCGGTCGCGCCGCCGGTGGCCCAGATCGTGATCGCGAACGTGACCGCAGCGGCGGCGGCGGCGGATGCGACCGGTGAGAGCATGGCCCAGCGACGGTAGAACGGGAGCACCCGGGCGGGCGGAGTGGCGGCGGGTTCCTCAGCCTCGGCGGAGAGTGACTGCAGGATGAAGGCGCGAGAGCGGGAGATGTACGCGGCGCTCGGGGCGACCGAGTTCCAGGTGCGACGCAACAGGCTGGAGGTTTCGACCAGGGAGGCGAGTTCTGCGTCCGTGCGCTCGTCGAGATCGGGCTCACGCCCGATCTCCAGGTCGTCCAGCATGTCTGAGAGGCGCTGGGCCTCCATCTCCTCGGGTCGTGCGGTCATTGTCCGGCCCCCCGCCGTGCCAATGTGTCGATTGGTGTTGGATCGGTGACTTCCACGGGTTCCACGAGCATTCGCTTCAGCCGCTGGACTCCCTTGTGCTGCAGTACCTTGACGTTGGTCTGCTGCTTGTCGAGCGCCTCGGCCGTCTCCGCCACGGTCAGGCCGGCGCCGAACCGCAGGAGAATGACCTCTCGCTGAGCATCGGGGAGCTCTCGCACCGCTTCAAACACCTCCTCGATCGTCAGCTTCGTTTCAGTCAGTTCTTGCGGGCCGCGACGTTCGTCGCGGATCGACTCTGAGAGTTCCGCGGACGGGCCGCGGGCGGCCGCCCGGCGGTGGAAGGAAATGACGTGGTTGTGGGCGATGCGGAAGAGCCAGGCCGCGAAGGAACTGCGGGCCGTGCCGTCATCGGCAACACCGAGGTCGCGCCACTCGAACCCATCGATCGCTCCCAGGACCTTGAGGAAGATCTCCTCCGCCAGGTCCTCTGCGTCGGCCTCGTTGCTCACCCGCGCCAGGCAAAAGCGGTAGACCCGCGCGAGATAGGTGTCGTACAGGAGCCCCATGGCTTCCTGCTCCCCCCGGCCGGCGCGTTCGACGAGATCGCGCTCCGCCTCGGAGGACAGACCGTGAGATGGGGGGGCCCGCTCGGGGAGAAGGTCCGACACTGGTCGCTCCACCCGCCGCCACAGCAGTATATCTAGTATAGCTGCTGGGAGCGGCAAGGCCACGCCAGTCCCCACCACCGTGTACGCAAGTGATAACGGCGGATCCGGCTTTCGGTTAACGCCCTTCCGCTGACCGCACGCGCCGATTCGAGATGTGGGCGCCGGCAACGGCGGTGGCCGACGTTAATCGCGAGCCCGCAGGAATCGCGAGCCCGCAGGTGCGTTCTGCCCTACGCGATCGGTCCGTCTGGCGGTCCTGTCGAACGTACTCTCCGGCGCGGAGAGGGCGAATCTCGGCCCGTAATCTCGGTGCCCGGGCAGAGACTGGCGTTAACCTGACGGTCGCTACGGCGTTTCCATTCGTACACCCGGGTGGAGCGTGCCCGACCGGGCATGTATGGTCGCGGGTGGCTGTGCGTTGCGTGGGGACACGCGTTGCGCGGTGGCAGAGGGGAAGCTTCAGTCTATCCAGGCTTGATGGGTGTGCGTCTGGTGGCGTTTCGCTCGAGCGACGGCATCAGCCCGTCCGGATGGCCTCTCCGACCGGAAGCGATAGGGAAAGAGGAAATATCGGGCAGGGCTAGCTTGAAAACTCGGAACACACGCAATGTTCCATATATGGAGGAACAGATTTTGAAACTCATTAACAAGATTGCGGGGGTCGGCGTAACCCTCACGGTCGCCATTGTTGCAGCAGCTGTGCTGCTGCTGGGCCACCCGACTGAGACCGCTGAGGCGGGCGCGCTGGGCAGCATCGAGCTCTCCTGCACGCCGGCCACGCAGGCGGCTGCGATTGGCAACCAGGTGACCTGCTCGTTCCGCTTCGACGAAGCGGCGACCTACGCGGCCGCAGAGGACGTCGATGGCGTGAGCGTCACGCTGACGACTACGCTGGGTACATGGGCGGCCAACGGCGCGACGTCGATCACCTTCGACTGCGGCAACGTCGGTTCGGTCGTCGCAGATACTTGTGAAGCGGACACTCTCACCTTCCTGCTGGACGTCGGTACGGCGACCGGTACGAACACTGTGGTGATCTCGGCCGGTACGGCCGTGGACACGTTTGCCGTCTCGCTGACCGCGGCGGCTGGCAGCGGTGCGGCCGACTCGATTTCGTACTTCACGAAGGACAAGGACGCGATCGGCTACGCGACCACGGGGTTCGCTCCGATAAATCAGGCAACGACCATCAGGTTCCGCGTGCTGGACGTCAACGGCCTCGGGCTGAACGACCAGCTGGTTACGTTCTCGACCGACAACGGCGTGCTCGATGCGTCAGGTGGCGCCTGCACAGGCACGCTGTCATCGACGCTGACGGCCTCCACGGCGGCGTACTCCGTGTACCAGGGCACGTCATCGATTGAACTCTGTGCCAAGTCGACGGCTGGTGTTGGTGTGACGGCGACGGTCACGGCGACGGTCGTCAGCAAGCCGACGCTGACCGCGGACACGACAGTCAGCATCTCCAAGAAGCCGGCTTCGGCCGACATCTCGGTGACGCTTGACGGCACCGTGATTTCGGTGGAAGTGTTCCAGGACGGCCTCCCCGCTCCGGACGACACGGACATCCGGTTCCAGGTGGTTCCCACCACGGACGCGGCGATCACCGCGCCCTGCGTGGCTCTGCATGATGGTTTGGCCGAGTCGGAGATCGCGGTTGCCTCTGGCAAGACCGTGACCCTGCTTGTCACGGCCACTGAGAGCGCCACCTCGTGCGCGGGAGTCCCCGTCCGCGGGTACGGCAGCGCACAGGTTCAGGTCAGTGCAGACGATGTGACTGCGGCGGATGACGCTGCGGCGGATGACGCTGCGGCGGAAGCCACTCCGGCGACCGCGCCGGAGCCGCCCGCTGGCGGTCAGTCGCAGGTTGTCATGACTCAGGATGACCTCACGGTATTCCTGGGTGCGAACACGTGGGTCGAATCGGTGACCTTCTTCGACTTCGGTGAGCAGAAGTACCTGTTCTGCCACATCGATGGGGCTCCGGCCTTCGCGGTTGACACCTGCACCCTGAGTGCTGGATCGATTCTCGGCCTGACGGCCAAGTAGCAACCGCTACCTGGGTTTCTGGCATGAAGGAATTGCGCTGGAAGAAGTCCGGGACGCTCGAGAGGGCGTCCCGGACCCGGCGTTCTAGAACAAGCAATCACAAGCAAGGAGAGCAAGCATGACCCTTTTGAAAGGGTTCGCTCGCCCCGGTGCCGTCACGGCGCTGTTTGCCGTGCTGCTGTCGGTGGCCCTCGCCGTAGGTTCAACGACCTACGCGCAGGGCCCGCCGCACCGGGTGTACGGCACGGGGCAAACCGCAGGCGACACGATCACGGTGTCGATCGGCGGCGTTGAATGCGGCGAGTTGACCGCTGACTCCAGCGGCAACTGGGGTCCGTTGGACATCGAGAGTTCGAACGCGTGTGCCCCGGCCTCTGGCTCGGTGATCAACTTCGCCGTGAACGGCGAGGCGGCCACCGAGGCGGGCGCGTGGGCGAGTGGCGGTTCGCCGCCGTCCGACGGGTTCTCGGCTGCGACCGGCTACGGTGCCGCGGGTGGCGGGCTGACCGTTGCCGCTGCGGCTGCGGCTGCGGCTCCGGCTGCAACGGCGGCTCCGGCTGCGACGGCGGCTCCGGCCCCGGCTCCGCCGGCCACGGGGAACGCCGGCATGGCGACGGCAGCTGGCTCCAGCCTCTGGCTGGTGCTCGGCATGGGCGCGCTCGCGCTCGGGCTGCTCGCTGCTGGCCGCACCGTCATCAGTTCTTTGAAGAGCTAACGACGGCGCAAGCCTGCTCGGTCTCACGACCAAGAGCGACCGACCCCCGCAGTAATGCGGGGGTCGGTTTCTTTCCAGGGACTCTGCCGGGGACTCGTCCGGGAGCGCATCCGGGGATGTTGCCTCGCTGGCCGGCCCCCCGGAGATTGATTCGTGGAACCAGGCTGAGCGGCCGAGGGCATGTCGCGGCGCCGGCCGGGTCCGGCCGGTGGTCGCCGCCAGGGTGTTTCCCGTCACTTCTCCGGGCCGTCCGTCTCTGGGATACTGACGGGCGATCGGCGCGCGCGGCCGGGGGAGTTGGGGCGCGAGCGAACGGTGTTCGAGGACAACCTGAGGTCCATACGCACGCAGCTGAGCCAGCGATGGGCTGAGCTCGGCACCGCGGCGCGGGCCGGCGTCCTGGCCGCGACCGGCGCGGTCCTGGGGCTCGCCCTTGGCGCCATCCTGCTCGTCTCATCCGGCGGGGCAGGCGACGCGCCCGTCGATATCGTCACACTACCGACCGCCACCGCCACGGCTGCGCCCACCCAGACGGCGACGGCCGTGCCCACGTCGACGGCGCCGACCGCAACGGCGACTGCCACTGCCACTGCGACTTCGACCGCGACGCCGGAGCCGCCCGTCGTGCAGTCGATCGTTGAACTGGCGGACCGCTTCGGTGAACCACCAGATGCCACGTACGGCCGCTTCCGCATCCCCGCGATCGGGGTCGACGCGCCCCTGGGTACGCGTTTCGTCGGCGGTGACGGCCAGATGCCGAACCCGACCGGACCGGGCGACGTCGTCTGGTACGACTTTAGCGAGTGGGAGGGCTACGGCGGCCCGCTGGGTGGGGGGCGTAACGCCATCTTCTCCGGCCACGCCGACTACGCTGCCTACGTCGCCTACGCCGACACCCAGTTCCGCGGGCGTGGCGTCTTCTACGGCGTCAGCCTGCTCTCGCCCGGCGATGTGGTTGAGGTCGAGGTGAACGGCCAGACGCTGACCTACGCCGTGGAGTGGCGTCAGCTCGTGTCTGCTGACGGCGCCGACTGGGCGACGATCATGAGCAGCGATGTCACGTCGGACAGCATCACGCTGATCACCTGTGGCGGCGAGTTCAACTTCGCGACTCGCCAGTACCAGGACCGTATCGTTGTGCGAGCGGTTCGTTCATAGCGCCTTAAGCTTCCTCTAACACGTTCGCGCGTAGCCGCTGCTACGTTGGGTCCGTGACCCGATTCGCCCTGCGATGGCCGTGTTTGCGACGTTCCTGGTGGCCTGCTCGGGCGCCGGGGATGCTGCGGTCGTGTCGTCGCCGGCCTCCCGGGACGCGGCGGCATCTCCGACCGAGGCTGCCGGGCCGGTTCAACCGTTCCGCGGGCTCACCGGGATCGCGAGCTGGATCGACGGTAAACCGCTCACCATCGGCGGCCAGCTCGAGCAGGGCCGGGTCGTGCTGATCGACTTCTGGACGTACACCTGCATCAACTGCATCCGCACCATGCCGTTCCTGCGCGAGTGGCACGCCAAGTACGCCGAGCGCGGGCTCACGATCATCGGCGTCCACACGCCCGAGTTCGACTTTGAGCACGTGCGCGATAACGTCGTGGCGGCGGCGCGGCTGCGCGGGCTCGAGTACCCGATCGCGCAGGACAACGACTACGCCACCTGGACGTCTTCGAGAATCGATTCTGGCCGGCGAAGTATCTGATCGGAGCCGACGGCAAGCTGCGCTACGAGCACTTCGGCGAGGGCGAATACGTCACCACCGAGCGCCAGATCCGCTCCGCACTCACCGATGCGGGCTGGGACGTCGCCGACATCCCGCTCGGCGAGGTCAACCGTCAGCCGCACGATGTCACCGCCACGCGCCTCACGCGTGAGCTCTACGGCGGTTACGGGCGCAACTACACGCAGACCGGCATCTACGCCGGCCAGAGCGACTACTACGACGGACCGGACCGCAGCGTGCTCTACGCGGACGACGTCGACCATGTGGACGGGCGCTGGTACCTGAGCGGGCTGTGGCTCAACGGCATCGAGTCGGTCACACACGACCGCGTGACGGCGGACTGGGAGGACTACATCGCGCTGCCATTCGAGGCGCGCAGCGTCAACGTCGTGCTCAATCCGCCCGGCGTGAGCTTCGATGTGCGGGTCGAGCTGGACGGGCGTCCGCTGACGGCCGGCGAGGCCGGAGCCGACATCGAGTTCGACAGCGAGGGCCACAGCTTCTTCCGTGCGTACGAGGGGCGGCTCTACGGACTGGTGGAGCTGCCGGCCACCGGCAGGCACGAGTTGAAGCTGAGTTCCAACTCGGACGCCTTCGCCGTCTTCGCCTTCACCTTCGGTGTCTACGCGGACGTGCCGTAGGCACGTCGAGCCGCCCACCCGGGGCAGCCGGTGTCGTGACTTCGTCCCAGCCATGCTGGATAGTCCCCCTGAGCGCGCAGCGTCGCGGCGCCTCGGGCTGGCGATCGACGCCGTCGACTTGAGGAGCGCTCGCATAGCTCAGGGGGCACGGAAGATGGCGCAGGTCCTGGCTGAAACCGACGGCGTGGTGCGGCGCATCGTGCTCAACCACCCGGAGCGGCTCAACTCGCTCAGTCACGAGATGGTGGATGGGCTGCTCGACGAGCTCGATGCGGCCGCGGCGGACGAGGACTGCCGCGTCGTCGTACTCAGTGGCGCGGGGCGCGCCTTCTGTGCCGGCGATGACCTGAAAGGCATGGGCCGGTGGCCCTCGAAGCGCTGGAAGGGCCGCAAGATGGGTGGCGGGCTGCCGGTACCGCAGCAGCTGCTGATCAAGACGCTGCGTGAGCTGCCCGTACCGGTGGTGGCGCGACTGCACGGGCACGTGCTGGGCATGGGCCTGGACACGGCGCTGGCCTGCGACATCCGCATCTGCACGGAGGACACGCAGCTCGGCGACCCTCGCGCCGACCGCGCGCTGTACGCGGCCACCGGCATGCTCTACCAGCTCCCGCGCATCGTCGGTTATGGCCGCGCCCTGGAGATGATGCTGCTGGCGGAGCGCATCAGCGGCGTGGAGGCCCAGCAGCGCGGCCTCGTCTACCGCGCGGTGCACGAGGACCAGCTCGACGCCGCCGTCGGCGAGGTCGTCACCCAGCTCTCCCAATCCGCGACCAAGTCGCTGGCCGTGATCAAACAGCAGCTGCGCGAACAGCTCGACCTCGACTACGCGCAGGCGATCGTGCACTCCAACGCCATCCGCTCAACGGTCGCGATCGAGGACGGCCCCGAGGGCATCCTCGCCTTCAACGAGAAGCGCGACCCGCGGTTCACCGGCCGCTGAGGTCTGGGGTTGATCTACCTCTGCCAGTGGCGTCCTCCTCTCTTAAGACGCCGATAACACCTGCACGGTGGGGGGCTGCTACGGTCTGATCGTGAGCCCGGTCGCCTTCCTTCGATCACTTGCGGTCCTCTCCGTGGTGCTGATCGCCTGCTCGGGCGAGAGCACGCCACCCCCCACGAATCCGCTGGACGATCGCGGCGGCGCGACGCTGGCGGAGCAGGCGCAGTCCGCCTTCTTCGCTGCCTACCCCCGCTACACGGACGAGGAGAACGGCATCCGCACGGTCCTCGGCACGCCCGACCTCGGGGTCGGCACGCAGCGCGTCGGCTTCGTGCTCAGCGACGAACTGGGACTGGTGCGCCTGCCGGTGGTGCGCGTCACCTCGTACTTCCTGCCCGGCGGCGAGGCCGGTGAGCGCGTGGGCCCTGCCCAGGAGATGATGGCGCGCTTCTTCGAGTTTCCCTACGGCGTGCGCGGCATCTACAGCGCGGAGTTCACCTTCGACCGCCCCGGGGACTGGCAGCTGGAGGTGCGCCTCCCTCAGCCCGATGGCGGCATGGTGACGACCGCCTTCGCCTTCCCGGTGGCGGAGCAGACGCGGGCTCCCTCAGTCGGCGACGACGCCCCGCGCAGCGAGAGCCGCACCGCGGACGATGTCGAGAGCCTCGCCGAGCTGACGACGGGCTCTCAGCCGGACGCGGCGCTCTACCGCACGAGCATCGTCCAGGCGCTCGATGCCGGGCGGCCCTTCGTCGTGGTGTTCGCCAGCCCTGCCTTCTGCACGAACGCGCTGTGCGGACCGCAGGTGGAGGTGCTGAGCGGACTGGCGGCGATCTACGGCGACCGCGCCGACTTCATCCACGTCGATCTCTACGAGAACCCGCATGAGATCAAAGGCGATCTCGACCGCGCCGTGCGTACCCCGCTACTGCTGGAGTGGGGCCTGGAGACCGACGAGTGGACGTTCCTCGTCGACGCGCAGGGTCGCGTGGCCGCACGATTCGAGGCCTTCGCGACCCGCGCCGAACTGGAGGCGGCGGTCGTCGCCATGCTCGACGGCGGCGATTAGCGTTCGAGCGGCAGTCCGATGGTGAGTGGCGGAGAGGGTGGGATTCGAACCCACGAAAGGGGGTGAACCCTTTACACGCTTTCCAGGCGAGCCCGATAAACCACTCCGGCACCTCTCCGCGCTGGCTTCATGATATTGAGATGTCCTCGTGGCGGAGGGGGTGGGATTCGAACCCACGAGACTTTCGTCTACTGCTTTTCGAGAGCAGCACCTTAAACCACTCGGACACCCCTCCATGGAGAAGTATAAGGAGGGTTGTGGGGCCGAGACAGTGGGGAGAGGGCGCGAGTTCAGGCGAGCGTCGCCCGCCCCATGGTCACCGGTCACTCCTGGCACGGTCTGGCCTCAGTCTCAGTCCGAGGTCACCGCGGCGGCGTCCGGGACCGGCTCCGAGGCGTGCCTTGAAGTTTCGTCGCCGCCCCCGGGCTCGCGGCCCTGGCGGCGCAGGTAGTCCTGCGTGAGCTCGACCTGCGCGGCGTCGCGCGCCTCCTCGACGCCGACCAGCACGCTCGTTGCGCCGGCCCGTGCGGCGCGCAGCCGTTCGCCCGTCCGCTGCATCGCGTCGCGCAGCGGCTGCGGCAACTGCTCCGGCGGCTCATCGCCGCGCATCAGCACACGCGCGGCCACGAAGCCGGCCGCGCCGCCGATCATGAGCTGCGCGAACGTCGCGAGGCGCATCACTTGTCGCCCCTGCGTCGCAACCCTGCCACGAGCCCGATGCCGCGCCGGATGCCGCGTCCGAAGGAGAGCATGCGGATCATCGGGTGGACGGCGGAGTCGGCCGCGAACTCGGTCGCGCCGCGCACGTTGCGAGCGCTGGCGCGGAGATCTTCGAGGGCAGGCTTCACGGGGTCGCGCAGCAAGTCGGTGAGGGCGTTGCTCAGCATGCGGACCGCGAAATAGAGCGCCGTGAGTGCGACGATCACTACGATCAGGAGCAGGATGCTGAACACGCCGTAGACGACGATCACGACGTCCCGCAGCTCCGCCAGCGTGACGTCGGCGACGACGAGAATGGCGATCGCGCCCGCGACCAGCGCAACGAACGCCAGGATGCCGAGAATGACGTAACGCATCAGGAGTTCTCCGCCGCCAGGCCGCTGGAGCGACCACACTGTGAGGCCGGGTACTCACGATTCATCGTAGCCGCGTGAATACGCTCCCTCAAGCGCTCGGATTCGCGCTCTGGTGAACGCTCGCGCGATCTGGCGCGCCCGCCGCCTCGATCGTGCCGCCGCCGACGACCTCCTCGCCCTGGTACAGCACGACCGCCTGACCGGGCGCGATGGCGCTGACGGGATCGGCGAAGCGCAATTCGAAGCCTGCCGCATCGAGGGCCGTGACCGCCGCTTCCACCAGCGGGGCGTGGTAGCGGATGCGGGCGTGCAGCGTCGCGCCGGGGAGCGGCGGCGGGCCGGTCCAGTGCGGGTCGGAGGCCCGCAGGCTGCTGCGTCGCAGCTGGCTGGCGGTGCCGACGGTGACGACGTTGGCCGCGGGGTCGATCGCCGTCACGAAGCGTGGCTCGGCGCCGGCATCGCCAGCGCCTCCGGGGTCCGCGCCGGGGCTCCCGAGATTGAGTCCGCGTCGCTGCCCGACGGTGAAGCCGGAGACGCCTTCGTGCCGCCCGACGGTCGCGCCCTGGTCGGTGATGATCGTGCCGGGGCGGCTGGCGACTCCGCGTTCGCGCAGCAGCGAGCGATAGTCGCCGCCGGGCACGAAGCAGATGTCCGCCGAGTCGGGCTTGGTGGCGACGGCGAGCCCGAGCCGGTCTGCGATGCGCCGCGTCTCCGGCTTCTCGATCGCGCCGAGCGGGAAGAGCGTCCGCGCCAGTGCCTGCTGGTCCAGCGTGTACAGCACGTATGACTGGTCCTTCTGCCCATCGACGGCCGCCAGCAGGCGGTAGCCCCCGCCATCCTCCTGCTCGGCCTGCTCGATGCGCGCGTAGTGCCCGGTGGCCAGCCGGTCGCAGCCCATCGCCAGCGCACGGTCGAGCAGGGTGGAGAATTTCACGTGCTGATTGCAGGCCAGGCAGGGGTTCGGCGTGCGGCCGGCCGCGTATTCATCCACGAAGTAGTCGATCACGTCGCGCTCGAACTCGCGCTCCATGTTCAGCACGTAGTGCGGGATGCCGATGCGGGCCGCGGCGGCGCTGGCATCGCCGATGTCCTCGATGCCGCAGCAGGCGCGCTTGGAGCGCAGAACCGCCTCGTCCGGCTCCGTGTAGAGCCGCAGCGTCACGCCGATCACGTCGTAGCCCTGCTCGTGCAGCAGCGCGGCGGCGACGGCCGAGTCGACGCCGCCCGACATCGCGACCAGCACACGCTCTCGCTTGCTCATCGAACCAGTGTAGAGCGGCGAGCGAGCACGGGCTCCGGCGTTGATATACTCGGCGTGAATGACTGGGAGGGCGCGCTGCGGGGTTCAGAACTCGCTCATCACGTCGTCGATGTGCTGGCGGATCGGCAGGCGACTGATGTCGTGCTGCTGGATCTGACCGCGCTCTCGGCTTTTACCGATTACTTCGTCGTGGGCACCATCGACAACGTGCGCCAGATGCGAGCCGTGCTCGATGCGCTGGACCGCGAGCTCGTCGACGTGCTGCCGAAGTCGCAGGCGCGCGAGGAGGGCTCGATCGAATCCGGCTGGGTGCTGTTCGACATCGGCGATGTCGTCGTGCACCTCTTCTCGCTGGAGCGCCGCGCCTACTACAACCTCGAAGGGCTCTGGAGCAGCGCGCGGGAAGTCGTGCGCATCCAGTAGTGCGGGACTAGCGGGCGGCTACTCGAAGATCCAGCGGTCGGTATCGCGTTCCCAGCTCGTGATCGGGTGGCCCTCGAAGAACAGCGCGATCTCGCGTTCCGCGCTCTCGACGCTGTCCGAGCCGTGCACGAGGTTGCGGCCGATCTCCAGCCCGTAGTCGCCGCGGATGGTGCCGGGGGCGGCCTCCGTCGGGTTCGTCACGCCCATGGTCTGACGTGCGGCGGCGACGGCGTTCGTGCCCTCGAAGACGGCAGCCACGATCGGGCTGCTGGTGATGTAGGCGACGAGGCCCTCGAAGAACGGCTTGCCCTCGTGTTCGCCGTAGTGGCGGTGGGCCAGCTCGCGATCGACGTGCAGCAGGCGCAAACCCACGATGCGCAGCCCGCGCTGCTCCAGGCGGGAGATGATCTCGCCCGCCAGCCCGCGCTGCATGCCGTCCGGCTTCACCAAGATCAGTGTGCGTTCCATCGCTGCCCTTCATCGTCCGTGCTCGACCCGTCGCCGGGCAGTGTAGCCGCGGCGGCGGCTAACGGCTGCGTCGCCCGCTCTCCGACGGCTTCGTGATGGACGGGGGGCGCAGATAGATCACATCGGCGACGGCCGGGTCGCCGTAGGCCTGCCGCCGGCGGGCCAGCCGGATCAGCGAGGCGGCGCGAACGGCGTCGCTCTCCACGACCTCCGCGTCTGCGGCCCGGGAGCGCGCCGCGAGCGCCGCCAGCAGCTCCTCGGTCAGCTCGCCGGTCCAGCGCGCGCCGTCCGGCGCGTCGCGCACGCAGTCCTCGATGCTGTCAATGCGCGGCGCGGTCAACTCGACCGGCAGAGGTTCGGAGTCTGCGCCGCCGCGCTCATACACCGCCCACGCGACGCCGCGCGTCCCGCCGAGGTCGTGCACGACGACGAGCGGCGGCGCCTCGCCGCCGCCGCCGCTCTCCAGCAGCGGCAGCGCCTCCGCTTCGAGTCGCGAAACGCCCGCCAGCGGCACGTCGAGGGCGAAGGCGAGACCCTGCGCCGTCGCCACGCCGGTACGCAGCCCGGTGTAGCCGCCCGGTCCGGCGTTGACGGCGACGGCCGTGATCGCCGTTCGCTCGACGCCGGCCTGCGTCAGCAGCGAGTCGATGGCCGCGAGCAGCTCCTGCGAGAAAGTCGACTCGATCGTCCAGCGCCGCTCGGCGAGGACCTCGTCGCCCCGCATCAGCGCCAGCGACGCATCCGGCGACGCGCTGTCGATGCCCAGTTCGACATCGATGCTTGCTTCAACCACGGGCGTTCAGCCCATCGAGCACGCGGCGGTAGCGAGAGCCGTTGGCGACGACCGTGACGCGCCGCTGGTCGGCGCCGTCGACGTCCTCGATCGCCACGAGCAGGTGCTCGGCGGGCAGCGTCTCCGCGGCCCGCTCGGGCCACTCGACCAGCAGCACGCCGTCGGCGGCCTGTTCGCCCAGCGCCAGCTCCTCGACCTCCTGCGGCTCCGTCAAGCGGTAGAGGTCGGCGTGGTAGAGCGGGACCGGGCCCGCGTGGCGCGCCAGCAGCACGAAGGTGGGGCTGGTGACGCGCTCCTCGACCTTCAGCCCCGCGCCGACGCCCTGCGCGAGCGTGGTCTTGCCGGCGCCCAGGTCGCCCTGCAGCAGCACGATGTCGCCGGGCCGCAGCAGCTTCGCCAGCCGCCGCCCGAGCGCGCGCGTGCGGGCGGCACTGGAGGTCGTGATGGTGAGGCGGTTGGCGGTGGTCATGCGGAGGGTGTCGTGGCGGCGGGCGTCATCGGTGGAGGTGTCACGGGGCAGACTGGCGGCGAAGCTGGTCCCAGCCCGCCACCGGCGGCTCGTAGCGGTCCCCGCCGATCGTCAGCGCCCACGACTTCCCGGCGTGCGCCTCGACGGCGAGGCCGATCACGGTGACCGGCAGCTCCGGAGTCGAGAGCCCGACCAGCACATCGGCGGGGCCGGCCAGAGCGAGTTCGAAGTCCTCGCCGCCGCCGAGCGCGAGGTCCATCGCCCGCTGAGGCCCCAGCGCCTCCACCGCCGCCGGGTGCAGCGGCAGCGAGACGATGTCGATCTCCACGCCGACGTCCGAGCGCTCGGCGACGTGGCCGAGGTCCTGCAGCAGCCCGTCCGAGACGTCGATCGCACATGCCACGCCCGCTTCGACGGCGGCGCGGCCGAGATCGACGCGGCC
>JASLOV010000281.1 GCA_030745285.1 Dehalococcoidia bacterium
GATTGCCGAGTGCAAACAGCGCGGCGTCGACGTGATCGTGCTGGAGGCGGCCGTCATGATCGAGGCCGGCTGGCAGGATCTCGTCGACGAGGTCTGGGTGCTCTCCGTGAAGCCGGCGCTGGCCGTTGAGCGCCTGATGTCCCGCAATGCCCTGAGCGCCGAGGCGGCCCAGGCGCGGCTCGACTCCCAGATCCCGAACAGGGAGCGCGAGCAGCATGCCGACGTCAAGATCGGCAACTCCGGCGAAATCGAAGGTTTCTCGAAGCGCCTGAAGACGCAGTGGAACAAGCTACAGAAGCGAATTGCCGAGCCAGCAGGTAGCAGCGGGTAAGCAGGGGCCAGCCTTGACCACCACCAAAGAGACCGTTTCCGAACAAGCGCCGGTGCCGGAAGGCGCCGGCTTCAAGTCGCTCCAGGTCGAAGAATTCCGAATCACCTCGGAGCCCTATTACCTGCCGATCGCCGATGAGGTCGAGCTGTTCAACACGGCGTACGAGCAGCACATGCCGGTGCTGTTGAAGGGCCCGACCGGCTGTGGCAAGACCCGCTTCCTGGAGTACATGTCCTGGCGGCTCCACCAGCAGCCCGACCTCCGTGAAGAGGAAGGCGTGCCGCTGATCACGGTGGCCTGCCACGAAGACCTCACGGCCTCCGACCTCGTCGGTCGCTACCTCCTCGAGGGCGAGGAGACGCGCTGGATCGACGGTCCGATCACCCGCGCCGTGAAGGTCGGGGCGATCTGCTACCTGGACGAGATCGTGGAGGCGCGCAAGGACACCACCGTCCTGATCCACCCCCTCACCGACTACCGGCGCCTGCTCCCGATCGACAAGCGGGGCGAGCTGCTGGAGGCCGCGGACGGGTTCCAGCTCGTGATGTCCTACAACCCGGGCTACCAGTCCGCGCTGAAGGACCTCAAGCACTCCACGCGCCAGCGCTTCGTCGCCATTGAGTTCGACTACCCGCCGCGCGATCTCGAGGCGGAGATCATCGCCCGCGAGTCCGGCTGCAGCGCCGAGCTTGCACAGGAGCTGGCGAAGCTGGCCGAGAAGGTGCGAAACCTCAAGGAGCACGGCCTGGCGGAAGGCGTCTCCACGCGGCTGCTGATCTACGCCGGCCGGCTGATGGCAAACGGCATCGTGCCGCGTCGCGCCTGCCAGGTCGCGATCGTCTGGGCACTGACCGACGACGAAGAGGTGCAGGACTCGATCCACGAGGTCGTCACCTCGATCTTCGAAGAGTAGGCTTCCGAAAGGTCGATCTTCGGGTCCTGCGGGGCCCCGGCCAATCCCACGACGTACACTCTGTCGGACCGCCGCCCCCCGGGCGGGCGGCTACTCGATCAACGTTCACGGACAGTGTGTGAAGGAAATGGGGGATGGTCATGCGACTCGGCGTGCGTGCATCGATGGGCAGCGACTGGCGTCAGCAGCTGGAGAAGGTGCAGATCGCGGAAGACCTCGGCTACGAACTCGTCGCCGACGGCGAGGCCTGGGGGGTCTCGGTCATCCCGTGGTTCACGATCCTCGCGCAGAACACCTCGAAGATGCAGATCGTCTCCTCGATTCTGAATTGCTACTCGCGGTCGGCGGCCGCGCTGGCACAGGATCTCGCCGTCCTCGACCAACTCTCGGAGGGGCGGATGGTGCTGGGGCTGGGCAGTTCCGGCGAGTTCGTGGTTGAGCACTTTCACGGCGTGAAGTTCGAGAAGCCACTGCGGCGACTGCGCGAGTACGTCGAGATCTTCAACATGCTGATTGCCGGCGAGCCGCTGCACTACGACGGCCAGATCTTCAAGCTGGAGCGCGGCTTCAAGCTCGAGTACGAGCGACCGCGCACCAAGATCCCGGTCTACATCGCCGGCATCACGCCGCGCTCGATTCGCCAGACCGGCGAGGTCGCCGACGGCATCATCCCGATCCACTGGCCGAAGGCGCAGTTCGCTCCGCTCAAGGAGCAGCTCGGCGAGGCGGCCGCGGGGGCGGGTCGGCCGGACGCGGAGGTCACGATCCTGGCCCAGGTGCAGAGCTTCGTGCTCGATGGCGACCACGATGAGGACATGTGGCAGGCGGCACGTCAGCCGCTCTTCCACTACATCAACCGCATGGGCGTCTTCTACTGGCAGATGCTGGAGCGCAACGGCTTCGAGGCCGAGGTGGCCGCATCGAAGGCGGCATGGGCCGAGCGCGACCGCGAGGGGGCGATTGCCGCCATCTCCGACGACATGGTGCGCGAGATCCAGGTGATCGGGCCGGTGGAGTCCGTGCGCGAGCAACTCCAGGAGCGCTCCGAGGTCGGCGCCGATGTGCAGATGCTGAACATGCCCCGCGGCGAAGTCGCCGACGTCGGGCGGCAGCTCGAAGCACTTCTGAAGTAGCACTTCTGAAGTAGCACTGCTCAGGCAGCACTGCTCAAGCAGGGCTTCCCACGTGGTGCGTCGCGGTGACGGCCGGTCTAGGTCTCCCGCTTGGCGGCGGTCACTTCCTGCTCGAGCGGCTCACCCCGAGCCCAGTGCTCCAGGTTGCGCACGAAGATCGCGAGTGAGCGGGCGGCATTGCCGCGGGAGTTCGCCGAGTTGTGCGGCGAGACGATGACGTTGGGCAGATCCCACAGTGCGGAATCCTCCGGCAGCGGCTCGGTCTCGAAGACGTCGAGGTAGGCGCCGCCCAGCGAGCCCGAGCGCAGCGCCTCGATCATCGCGCCCTCATCGATCACCGGGCCACGCGCGACGTTGAGGATGTGAGCGCCGGCGGGCAGCAGCGCCAGCGCCTCGACCCCGATGATGCCGCGGGTCTGCTCGGTCAGCGGCACCGTCAGCGCCAGCCAGTCGGCGCGCGGCAGCACCTCGTGCAGCCGGTCCGGCGTCGTCATCTCGTCGACCGGGTCGCCGTCGACGCGGGGACTGCGCCGCACACCGACGACGTGCAGACCGAGCGCCTGGCCGAGCCGGGCGATGTGGCTGCCGATCGCGCCGACGCCGAGCACGACCATCGTCTGGCTGGAGAGGTCGGATGGGATCTGTGGCGCCTCCAGCGGCCGCCACTCGCGCGCACGCTGGGCCTCGCCCCACGGCACGAAGCCGCGCGCCAGCGCCAGCAGCCCGCCGATCGCCGTCTGCGCGATCGGCTCCGCCGCCGAGCCCGAGGCGTTCGAGAGCTGCGCGCCGTTCTTGACGACCTCGCCGAAGACCGCCGCGTCCGTCCCGGCGTGCCCGACCTGCATCCACTTCAGGTTGGGCGCGCGTCGCGTCGCGCCGAAGAAGCGGCGGCCGAGCACGTTGCCGATCATATCGAGCGAGAAGAAGGAGAGCTCGATGCGGTCGATCTGCTCCTCGGGCACCTGTTCGTCGTCGCCGGCCGGCACGATCAGCGGCTCGATGCCGAAACCGGTCTCCGCCTCGATGCGCCTGAAGTCGTCGGTGCAACGATCAGCGATCGCCTGTGAGATCAGCAGTACCGCCACCGTCGGGGTCCCCTTCCGAATCGGGTCTTGTTCCCGTCAGTCCTGGAGGAGCCGGAACTTGGGGATCGAGATCTGCTCGGTCGCGTCCTCCCAGGCAACTTCGACGGCCGCGCCGACCGCCAGCTCGGAGTCCTCGCACTCGACCATGTTGCTGAGGAAGATGGGGCCCTCCTCGAGCTTCACGAGCGCGACGTTGTAGGGAGCTTCCTTGGCCCACTCCGGGTGGAACGGCTGGTGGAAGTTGACCCAGCTGTGCAGCTCGCCGCGGCCGGAGAGCGTCTGCCACTCGAACTCCTCGGTCAGGCACTGTGTGCAGACGGGGCCGATCGGCCAGCGGATGTGGCCGCACTGCGTGCAGCGCTGCATCACCAGGCGGTGCTCGCCCGCGGCGTCCCAGAAGGCGCGGCTGTCGGCATCCGTGTTGTCGTCGATACGGGGCAGGGGCTTGGTGTAGTCGGCCATCAGTCGTCGTTCCTCATGATTATGGCGTTCGATGTGTTGAGGTTGAGGCCGCGCCCGGTGGTGAGGCAGAGCTTTGCCCCATCGACCTGGCGGGGGCCGCCGTCGCCGCGCATCTGCACCGCGCCCTCGTAGATGTGCAGCCAGCCCTCCATGTAGCTCTCCGAGAGGTTCCCGCCGGCGGTGTTGACCGGCAGCTCGGCGCCGAGCGCCGTGCGGTCCTCCCCGACGAACGGACCCGCCTCGCCGCGGCCGACGAAGCCGGCATGCTCCAGCCAGAACAGCACGGAGATCGTGAAGTTGTCGTAGAGCTGGGCGACGTCGATGTCGTCGGTCGTCGCCTCCGCCATCGCAAAGGCGTCTGCGAGCGCCGTGCGCTGGTGGGTGAGGTACCACCACTCGTCGTTCTCGAAGCTCACGGCCTGGTAGGCCTGGCCGATGCCGCTGAGGTAGACCGGCTTCTGCTTGAGGTCCTTCGCCCTGTCGGCGGAGGTGAGGATCATGCAGACGCCGCCGTCCGAGATCAGGCAGCAGTCCAGCAGGTGCAGCGGGTCGACGATGTAGCGCGAGTCCTGGTGGTCCTGGACCGTGATCTTGCGGTCGTACATCACCGCGTCCGGGTTGAGGTTGGCGTTGTTGCGGATGTTCATGGCGAGGTGGCCGAGCTGCTCGCTGGTGGTGCCGTAGAGCGCCATGTGTCGTCGTGCGCCCATCGCGGAGTTGGCGTGGGGGCCGAACATCCCCCAGATGCCCTGGCTCAGCTCGTTGCCGCCGGCCATCGCGCCGCCGAAGCGGGTGCCGCCGGTGCGCGCCGAGTCGCCGAAGATGCAGGCGACGTAGTCCGCCAGCCCGTGCGTGATCGCCATCACCGCCGACTGCACCAGCGCGCCGCCGCTGCCGCCGCCCATCACCAGCGAGTGTGAGTAGCGAGGGTTGATGCCCACGGCCTGTGCGAACCGCAGATAGTGCGTCGCGCCCTCCGGCGAGGTGGTGCCGGGGTGCGTGAGGATGCCATCGACTTCGTTCTTGTTGATGCCCGCGTCGGCGACGGCGTTCTTGAACGCCTCGATACCGAGTCCGAGCGCGGTCGACCCTTCGATCGCGCCCTGCGGCGTTTTGCCGATGCCGGCGATCACGACTTTGTCCTTGAGCGTCTTAGCCATGCTTCACGACCATTCGGTTCACTACCGTTCGGGTCAAAGGCATTCGTTCCATCCCTCTCTCATCCGTTCTGGTCTCGTGGCGGCGGTTACCGCCCCTGGTATTCGGGGGTGCGCTTCTCGGCGAAGGCTCGCCGTCCCTCGGCCCGGTCCTCGGTGTCGACCAGCAGGTTGAAGTAGTGCTGCTCCAGCAGCAGCCCCTGGTCGAGCGGACCGTCGAGCCCTTTCATCGCCGACTGCTTGATCGCCCGCATCGAGAGCGGGCCGTTCGTCTTCAGGATGTCGGCGATGCGGTCCGCCTCGGTCATCAGTTCCTCGTGCGGCACGACCTTTGAGATCAGGCCGATGCGGTAGGCCTCCTCGGCGTCGATGCGTTCGGCGGTGAGCAGCATGTACATCGCGATGGCGTGCGGGATCTGGCGCGGCAGGCGCTGCGTGCCGCCACCGCCCGGCAGCGAGGCGATCCGGGCCTCGGTCAGCCCGAAGGTGGCGTGCTCCGAGGCGATGCGGATGTCGCAGGCCAGCATCATCTCGAGGCCGCCGCCGAGCGCGTAACCGTTGACGGCGGCGATCACCGGCTTCCACAGCTCCAGGCCGCGCATGATCGAGCTGCCGCCGGCGCGGAAGAAGCCCGCCGCGCGGCTGGGGGGCGGCTCGCCGGCGGGCCGGGCCTGCGGCTGACTGGCGATCAGGTCGTTGCCGGCGCAGAAGGCCTGCCGGGGCAGCTCCCGGTCGGACGGTGCGCCGGTGATGATCGCGATCCATGAGTCCGGGTCGTCGCGGAAGTCCACCCACGCCTCGCCCAGCAGGCGGCTGAGGCCCGGGCTGAGCGAGTTCATCGCTTTCGGCCGGTTGAGGGTGAAGTAGGCGACGTGGTCGCGCTTCTCGTAGATCAGGTCGTCGTCGCTCATGCGGGTCTCCTTCGCGATACGGGGCTGCTCGGCCTCATCGGCCGCCGGATGGCGCCCTAGAGCGCTTCCAGCAGCAGGCGGGCGTTGGTGAGGCGGTGGACCTCCGTCGGGCCCTCGTAGATGCGGCTGAGCCGCGCGCCGCGCCACATCCGCTCGAGGATGAGGTCACTGGTCATGCCGGCCGCGCCGTGGATCTGCATGGAGTCATCGATCACCTTCTGCGACATCTCCGTCACGAAGGGCTTGATCACCGAGATCTCGTGGCGGATGTCCTGGCCCGCCATCGACTTGCGAACGGCGTCGTAGACCATCGTGCGAGAGGCGTAGAGGCTGGTGTGGGCCTCCGCCAGCATCCACTGGATGGCCTGGCGGTTGGAGAGCGGCTGGCCGAAGGTGACGCGCTCCTTCGCCCATGCTCCTCCCATCTCCATCGCTCGCTGCGCCCAGCCGATCGCGCGCGAGGCGATCTGGAGGCGGCGCACGCCCAGCCGTCGCTGCATCGGCTTGAAGGCGTCGCCCTCGTCGCCGAGCAGGTTGGCGGCCGGGACCACGGCGTCCTGGAAGGCCACCTCGAAGAGCCGCCCGCCGACCACGGTGTTGATCGGGCGCACGATCTCGACGCCCTCGGTCTCCTTGAGGTCGACGAGGAAGGCGCTGAATCCGCCTCGCGGCTTGTCTTCCGGATTCGTCACCGTCATCACGATGGCGAAGTCGGAGCGGTCGGCCCCGGTGATGAAGATCTTGGTGCCGTTCAGGACGTAGTTGTCGCCGTCGCGCACCGCGCGCATTTCGATGCCGCGAGCGTCTCCGCCGGCGTTCGGCTCCGTCAGCATGAAGCACGAGCGCTTCTCGCCGCGCTTGAGCGGCTCCAGGTAGCGTTCCTGCTGTTCCGGCGTCGCCAGTTCCTCCAGCATCCGCGTGTTGGGTGCTTCGCCGCCGAGGTTGAGCGGCACGATGGTGCGTGAGAGCTCCTCGCTGATCAGGGTGTGTTGCATCTCCGTCACGCCGGCGCCGCCGTCTTCGACCGCCAGGTCGAGCTTGTCGTAGCCCATCTCGGCGACCTGCGCCTGGATGGTCTGGCGCTGTTCGGGCGAGAGCGCGGAGCGGCCTCCCTCCTCGCCCTCGTACCAGTTGTCTTCGACCTCGGCGCGGAGGATCTGCTGTTCCAGCGGGATCAACTCGGCATCAACCCAGCGACGCGTGGCGTCGCGGATCATTCGGTCCTCTTCGTCCAGCAGCACCTCGATCACAGCGTTCCCCTTTCGATGGGACTAGAAGAAGACGTTGGCGTCTTCGTATTCGCGGTATTCGTCGTCCGTGAGGCCGAGGATCCCCTGGAGCACCTGCTCATTGTGTTGGCCGAGGCACGGCGCCGGCGCGCGCAGCTCACCGGGGGTGCGCGAGAGCTTCACCGGCGGCGAGTCGTATGCGGCCTCGCCCGCCTCCGGGTGCATCAGCCGCTGGAAGTGCTCCCGCACCGCCAACTGCGGATCGCGCTCCAGCACGTCGCTCGCGTTCTGCACGACGCCGGCGGGCACGCCCCGCGCCTGCAGCCGCTCCATCAGCTCGTAGCCGTCCTGCGTTCGCACCCACTCGCCGACGCGCCGTTCCAGCTCGTCCTCGGCCGCCTTGCGACCCTCGAAGGAGGCAAGCGCGGGCTCCGTCGCCCACTGCGGCGAGCCCATCTCCGCCACGAGCGCGGCCCAGTCGTCGTCGCTCGGACAGGCGATGGCGATCCAGCGGTCGTCTTCGCCCACGGCCGTCGGCGGGCCGGCCGCCTGGAATGCGGCGTGGGGGGCGATCAGCGGGTCGCGGTTGCCCGGCCGCGGCGGCACGACGCCGTTCACGGTGTAGTCGAGGATGGCCGGCCCGATCATCTGCAGGGTCGACTCGAACTGAGCAAGCTCGATGTGCTGGCTCTGGCCGGTGCGGTTGCGGTGGTGCAGCGCCGCCAGCATCCCGCTCATCGTGTGGTACGGGTTGCACGAGTAGTCCGGGTAGTTGGTGCCGACGCCGGCCGGCATCTGCTCAGGGAAGCCGGTGAGCGCGCTGAGCCCGGTGGTCGCCACCATCGTCGAGCCGAAGCCGACGTCGTCCTTGCGGGGGCCGGTGAGACCCATCATCGGCATGTTGACGACGATGATGTCGTCCTTGATCGCGCGCAGCTCCGCGTAGGAGAGTCCCCACTTCGCCATCACGCCGGGGTTGAAGTTGTCGATCACGACGTCGGCGATGGCGACGAGCCGCTTCACGAGCTCGGCGCCCTGCGGGTCGTTGACGTTGATGCGCGTGGAGAGCTTCGAGGAGTTGTGGCCGTTGTAGTAGCCGGAGTGATTGGGCCCGTCCTGGCCCTCGCGCTTCGGGCCGGCGCGACGCAGCCCGTCCAGGCGGTACTCCGACTCGACGCGGATCACCTCCGCGCCGTGGTCGGCCAGCACCTTCGTGCCCATCGGCCCTGCGCCGAACCACGAGAAGTCGATGATGCGCACGCCCTCGAGCGCCATGCGCTGGCTGCCGGCTCCGTTCGCACCGTCCACGATGCGGCCGCCGGCCGTTCGCTCCGGCTCCGCCAGCACCTCATCGCTGTCTTCGCCGAGCGTGGGCGGTCGCCCGCCCGCGAGCAACGGCGTCTCCGACATCCTCATCGGCACGCCGGGCAGGCGATAGCGGGCGCCGCTGGCCGGGGCCTCGACCTCCGTCCAGTAGTCGCGGACCGCGAGATGGTCGTTGGCCACGATCTCGTCGACGTTGCGTACCGGCCCGATCGTGAGGTGATACTTCTGCGCGCCGGTGTCCAGCTCGTCCTTCGTCTTCTCGGTCACCCACGGGATGAACCAGGAGTCGAACTCGTCGAGGTGCTTGACCCGGTACATGCCGTCGACCCACTCTTCGGTCCAGTAGTCGCCCTCGACGCCGTCATCGCGCATCCACTGCACCAGGTTCGTCCAGCCGTTGGCGGTGGCGGGGGCCATCCACTGCACGACGCCATCGGCGCAGGGGTAGGGCCCGGCGCCGGGGGAGCGGCGCTCTGCGCCGGTGCGGGTGCGCAGCTCGCGCCGCAGGTCCCAGAACTGCATCGCCGTCTCCTGCGCGGTGGCGATACAGGCTTGCGCGGAGACATCGATGTGCTGGCCTTCGCCTGTGATGTCGCGATGGTAGAGCGCGATCAGCGTGGCGTAGAGAGAGTGCAGCGCGCCCTGGATGAACGCCTGGCTGCCCGCCAGCCGCGCCGGCGGCGCATCGGCGTAGCCGCACAGCCACATCTGGCCGCCCAGCCCCATCAGCGTGATGTCGGTCGCCGCCCAGCGTGAGTAGGGTCCCTCCTGCCCGAAGGGCGTGACGGAGGTGTAGATCAGCGCCGGGTTGGCGGCGGAGAGCGCCGCGTAGTCGAGTCCGCGTGCGGCCATCACGCCCGGCGTCGCCGACTCGATCAGCACGTCCGCGCCGCGGGCGAGCTTGGTCAGTGCCGCCTGCCCCTCAGCCGTGTCGAGGTCGAGCACGACGGAGCGCTGGCGCAGGCTGTGGAACCAGAAGTCGAGGCTGGATTCGCCGTCCGGCTCACCCCCCGCCAGCGGGTGCACGCGGCGCCCGTCGAGCCCACCCGGCGGCTCGATGCGGATCACGTCTGCACCGAGCGACGCGAGCATGCGTCCGCAGTACTGGCCGAGCCGATCGGTCAGGTCGAGCACCCGCAGGTCGTCGAGTGCTCGTGGTGTCCCTGCGTCCCCCGTCGTCATGCCACCGGTGCTACGCGCCGGCCGAGAGGGCCGCGGTCAGCGTGCGAACGTTCTCGACGTCGTCGAGGTCGACGAGCAATTCTGCGGAGCGCTGGGCCGATTCCTCGTCGAGGGCACGGATGGCGCAGTCGTGGTACTTGTCGAGCAGCTCATCCCAGGTGAGCGGGCTGGAGGGGCCGCCGCGGGGCTCGCGGATAGCCTCGGAGAGCACGCGGCCGTCGGTGGTGTGCACCTCGATCACGTTGTACTGGCCGCCCAGCGCCGCCCCCTCGGGGTGGTCGACGTCGTCCGGTGCGATCTGCACCTTCGGGATGAAGGCCTGGATCTCCGGGCGTTGCACCGCGTCATCCTCGAAGCTGGCGAACTTCAACTGGCGGTCGTGGAGCGCGGCGGTGACGACGTACTCCATGCTGAACTTGCCCTCGAGCCCCGTCTGGGGCCGCGAGTGAATCAGCGGGCCGACGTGGCCGGTGGAGCTGATCGCGGCGCGCGGCACGTGCACCTCGACGTGGTCGATCATGTCCGGCGTGAGCGAATGCTTCTCCGTCAGGGTGAGCGTCGCGTCCGCGGCGCGGTGGGTGACAAAGCAGCACGGGTACTTCTTGACGCTGATACCGGGGTTGATCACCTCCCAGTCGTCGCCGAAGCCATCGATCGCTTCCATGTCGCCGTCGTGGTCCGGCGAGAAGGCGCTGATGAAGCCGATCGGGCCGTCGAGGATGTCGTCGCCTCCGGTGAAGCCTTCGCGCGCGAGCAACGCCGCCATCACCCCGCCGCGAGCGGCGTTGCCGGCCTGCAGCGGCTTCGTCATCGAGCCGAAGTTGGCGCGCATGCCGCCGGCCAGGGACGAGGCGATGCCGAGCGCGTGGCCCATCTGCTCGTGGTCGAGCTTCATCAGCCGCGCCGAGGCGGCGGCCGAGCCGAGCACACCGAGCGTCGTTGTCTGGTGGAAGCCCCGGGCGTAGTGGGAGCGGCCCAGTCCGCGGCCGATCTTGCATTCCGCTTCGAAGCCGATCACGAAGGCGCTGACCACGTCGTGGCCGCTCGACCCCTCCACCTCGCCGATGCCGAGTACGGCGGGCGCGAGCGGGATCGAGGGGTGACCGGTCATCGAGGCGGTCACATCGTCGTAGTCGAGCGCGTGGCCGGCCGTGCCGTTCGCCAGCGCTGCGCCGGCCAGCGGCGCGCGACGAGCCGAGCCGAGCACTGTCGCCTGACCGTCGCCGCCCTCCGACTCCACCAGGCGGCGCGAGAGCGTCGCCGAGGGCTCCTCCACGCCGGCGAGGGTGACGCCTACCGTATCGAGCAGCGCACGACGCCCGTACTCACGGGCCTCCGCCGGGATAGCATCGCCGTCTGTATCACAGATGAAACTCACTACGCGTTCGGTCGCGCTCATCGGGTGCCGCCTATCGCACTGCCTGCCCGCCGTCAGTTCGCGGGCGCAGCCGCAATATAGCTCCGATTCCGGGGAGCGCGCACATGCCGTCCAGTCGGCACGGCGTCAACAGCGTCTGGTATATTCCGCCCCCCACGCTGGCGACTGGCCCCCGGCCGCCCCACCGACGCAGAGTGGAAAGCCCCGATGAGCACCATTGTTGAGACCAGCTACGGCAAACTCGAGGGCGTCGAGCAGGACGGGCTGGCCGTCTTTCGCGGCATCCCTTTCGCGCAGCCGCCGGTCGGCAAGCTGCGCTATCGGGCACCGCAGCACGCCGAGCGCTGGGACGGCGTGCGCGACGCGACGCAGTTCGGTCCAGCCTGCCCGCAGGGGCCGCGAGCGGGGGCGGAGCAGCCCGCCTCGGTGTTCGGCGGCATGTTCGCCCAGGGCGAGCTCGAGACCAGCGAGGTCTGCCTCACGCTCAGCGTCTGGACGCCGGGAGCCGATGGCGCCCAGCGGCCGGTGATGGTGTGGATCCACGGTGGTGGCTTCCGCACCGGCACCGGCTCATCGCCGATGTACGACGCGGTACGGCTCGCGACGCGCGGCGACGTCGTCGTCGTGACGATCAACTACCGGCTGGCCATCTTCGGCTTCCTGCACCTCGCGAGCCTCGAGGGAGCGAATTTCGGCATCCTCGACCCGGTGGCGGCGCTGGAGTGGGTGCGCGACGAGATCGCGGCCTTCGGCGGCGACCCGGACCAGGTCACGATCTTCGGTGAGTCTGCCGGGGCGAAGAGCGTCGAGACCGTGCTCGCGACCCCCGCCTCGAAGGGTCTCTACCACCGCGCCATCGCGCAGAGTACCTACCGCGCCGCGATCGAGCCGGAGGCCGCCGCGCTCACCGCTTCGAAGGTGCTCGCCCGGCTGGAGCTCGACGCCGGCGATGCCGAAACTGCCGAGGCCTTGCGCGCGATCCCCGGCGAACGGCTGCTGGAGGCACAGCAGCTGATTCAGGAAGAGGCGATGGCCGCCGGACTGACCGGCGGCGCCGCGAGCGGCTTCGCGCCGGTGATCGATGGTGATGTGCTGCCCGAGCGCCCGGTCGACGCGATTGCCGGCGGCATCGCGCGCGACGTACCGCTGCTGCTTGGCACGAACCTCGATGAATCGAAGCTGTTCGGCGCGATGATGCCTGCCCTGCGCGAGCTCGACGAGGCGGGCCTCGTTCAGCGACTGACCGCCGTCATCCCGGGCGCCGACCGGGACGAGGCCGTGGCCCGGCGCGCCGTCGACGCCTACCGCGCCGCGCGCGAGGCCCGGGGCGAGCCCGCGGGGCCGTCGGACATCTGGTTCGCGATCTCGACCGACAGCACGTTCGGGTACCACTCGAGCAGGGTCGCGGGCGCGCAGAGCGCGCGGCAGGAGCGGACGTACAAGTACCTGTTCACGTGGCAGAGCGAGGCGCTCGACGGCGCACTTGGGGCCTGTCACGCGCTGGAGCTGCCGTTCGTCTTCGACAACTGGGACAATCCGCTGGCCGAGATCGCGGGGCCCGGCGCGAAGGCGTCGGCGCTCGCGCGCGGGATGCAGGACGCCTGGCTCGCCTTCGCGAAGACGGGCGATCCGAACCACGAGGGCCTGCCGGCATGGGACCGCTTCGACGCGGAGACGCGGGGCACGATGATCCTCGGCGAGCGGTGCGGCATGCAGTCCGCGCCGCTGGAAGAAAAGCGGCTGTTCTGGGCGAGCCTGTCCTGACCCACCGTTCGCACTGCGCTCGATGACCAACGACGCGGCCGCTAACGCCGATCAGACGCTGCTCGGTTCGATTCGCGTGCTCGAACTCGGGCCGGCGCTCGCGGGCGCCGTCTGCGGGCGCATGTTCGCGGACCTCGGGGCCGATGTCGTGCGCGTCGACGCCTCAGCCGGGGCGGCCAACGGCGACGGCAGTGGTGATGCGACGCGCCTGGCTCTGAGCGTGTCGAAGCGTGCGGTCGTGCTCGATGCGGCAAGTGACGCCGATAGAGCCGACTTCGCCCGTCTCGCGGCGGGCTCCGATCTGATCGTCGTCGCCGGGGCACCGCCGGAGCTGGCAGCGGCGGGCATCGCGCCCGAGCGTCTGCGCGCCCTCGCGCCGGGCGCGGTGGTGGCGGCGATCACGCCGTGGGGCCTGACCGGGCCGTATCGCGACGCCGGCGGCGGTGACCTGATCACCTTCCACGCCAGCGGCATCGCGCGCTCGCTGATCGGGGGCGTCGCCGACCCTGAGGCAGAGCCGCCGGTGCGCGCGGCAGGGGAGCAGTCCGAGTTCATAGCCGGCATCGCCGCCGCCTGCGCCGCGATGCACGCCCTGGTCGGCCGGCAACAAAGTGGCGAGGGCACGCTGATCGATGTCTCGGCGCAGGAGGCGCTGGCCTGCGCGGCCGTGCGCGACCTCGCGCAACCGGCCTACGACCGGCCGCCCGTCGGCCGCCGCTCGACGGTGCTCGGTGGCGGCATGGTGGTGACGATTCTGCCGACGAGCGACGGCCACATCGCGATCTCGCCCCGCGAGACGCGGCAGTGGGCGGCCTGGCTCGGCGTGATGGGCGACCCCGACTGGGGGACGGAGCAGCGCTTCGCCGACCGCGCCTCGCGCGTGGAGCACTGGGATGAGCTCTACGGGCTGATGTCCGAGTGGAGCGTGCAGCGGACGAAGGGCGAGATCTTCGCGGCCGGGCAGGGCGCGCACGTCCCTTGCTTCCCGCTGAGCACGCCGGACCGAGCGCTGGCCTCCGAACAGTTCGAGCATCGTCGCTTCTTCCGGTCGCTCGAGCTGCCGGACGGCTCCTCCGTGCGCGTCCCGCGCCTGCCGTTCGGGCTGCCCGACGCCGTCCACGGCCCGGCTCCGACGCTGCGGGCGGCGGCTGAGGCGGCGGTCCAGTGGCGCGAGCGCGGTGAGGCGACGATCGAGCGAGGCGGGCAGGGCGATGGCGGCTCGCTGCCGCTGGCCGGCGTGCGGGTGCTCGACTTCAGCTGGGTGATCGCCGGGCCGACCTGCACCCGCTACTTGGCGGCGCTGGGCGCGGAGGTGCTGAAAGTCGAGACCGCCGGGCGGGCCGACCCCGGGCGCAACGGAGAGCTACACGTCGTGCTCGGCCAGAACAAGGAAGGCATCGCCCTCAACCTGCAGTCGCCGGAGGCTGTCGAGGTGGCGAAGCGCCTCGTCGCCGAGTGCGATGTCGTCGTCGAGAACTTCGCGACGGGCGTGATGGACCGGCTTGGCCTCGGGGCGGACGTGTTGTTCGAGCTGCGCCCGGACCTCGTGTTGCTCTCGGCCTCGGGGATGGGCGGCGACGGCCCGGAGGCGGACCGGGTGGCTTACGGTGCGTTGCTGCAGTGCTACACCGGGTTCGCGGGCATGAACGGCTACCCCGGCCGTCCGCCCGCCATCGGCATGGCGTGGCTGGACCCAATGTGCGGGCTGATGATGGCCTTCGCCGTCGCCGCCTCGCTGCACGATCGACGTGCCACCGGGCAGGGGCGTTATCTCGACTTCTCGATGACCGAGGCGTTGCTCTGGACGATGCCCGGCCCGCTGATCGACTACCAGCGCACGGGCCGGCTGCCCGCGCGTGCCGGCAACGACCACCCGACGCACGCGCCGCACGGCGTCTACCGTTGCGGCGGCGACGATGCCTGGCTGGCGGTCGCCGTCACCAGCGACGAGCAGTGGCGTGCGCTCTGCGGAGTGGTCGGGGGGCTCGACGGCGGCGGCCTGGCCGAGCTGCACGAGGACGAACGTCGCGCCCGCAGCGCCGAGATCGATGCGTCGCTGGCGGCGTGGGCGGCCCTGCTTGATGCGCACGACGCAGCTGCGACGCTGCGGGCGGCCGGCGTCCCGGTCACGGCCACGCTCGCCCGCGACGACCTCTTCGCCGATCCGCACCTGCGCGAGCGCGGGTTCTACCGCCCGGTCGTCGACCCGGAGGGTGTGGAGCGGATGCTGCCGGGCCTGCCGTGGCGGGAGGCCGCCGTCGACGCGGTCACGCCGCGTCCCGCTCCGGCACTGGGCGGCGACACCGACGACATCCTCCGCCGGGTGCTCGGCATGAGCGACGCGGAGATCGCCGAGCTGCGCTCGACGGACGCGCTCTCTTAGACCGGCCGGCTAGTACCCGCCAGAGCGGTAGATCTCATCGAGCCGCTTCCACTGCTCGGGCGAGGGCTCGTCGAAGGGCTTGCCACGTTCGCGGATGGCGCCGGTGAAGTTGGCGGGGCGCTTCTCGTTGAAGGCTCTGGATCCCTCCTCGCCGTCGGCGGTAGTCTGGATCAGCAGGTGGTTCATCAGGTTTTGCACCTGCCACGCCTGGTCGGTCGGGATCTCGCCGAAGCGCACGACGAACTCCTTCATCATGCGAACGGCCAGCGGCGGCATCGTCTTGATGTGGTCAGCGATCGCCTCCGCCCTGGTCAGCAGGTCGCTGTGCGGCACGACCTCGTTCACGAGGCCGATGCGCAGCGCCTCATCGGCCTCGACGGGCTCGTCGGTGAGCAGGATGCGCATCGCATCGGCGTAGCGCAGCTGCTTCATCAGCAGCGTTGCGCCGGGGCCGTTGCCGAGCCAGCCCTGGGAGAGCAGAGCGAACTTGAATCGGGCGTGCTCGGCGGAGGCGATGCGAATGTCGGTCGAGGCGAGCAGCAGGTAGAGCCCGGCCCCCGCTGCCCAGCCGTTGACGGCGGCGATCACCGGCTTCCAGACGCGCGGGTAGTGGTCGCCCATGCGCCCGTCGACGCCGGTCTTCGCGCCGTTCACCGTGCCGCCGAGGGGCCAGTACATGCGGTAGGAGCGGAGGAACTCGCGCTCCTCGGCCGTGACGCCGGGGCGGGGGGCCAGGTTGTGGCCGCCGCAGAAGTGGCGCTCGCCCTCGCCGGTGATGATCGTCACCCGGACTTCGCGGTCCTCCCAGATGTCCCGCCACGCCTCGGAGATCTCGTCGGAGGTCTCCTTGTCGAGGATGTTCGCCTTCTCCGGGTTGTTGAGCGTGATGTAGGCGGTACCGTCACGCTTCTCGTAGATGATGCCCATCGCTGCCCCCTGATAGGTGTCCGGTGGCTGTCTGGTAGCCGTCCCTCGCGGCGCGATGATAGCGCGGCCGGCGATGACCAGACCGCCGCGGTCACCGCGGAAGCGCCGATGGCGCGCCGACTTCGCCGCGACCGGGGGCCGGCGGCCTACGTGCGGGCGCGCTCCACGGCCCGCTTCCAGCCCTCGTAGAGTTCGTCGCGCTGGGCCGCGGACATCGCCGGTTCGAACACCGTTGCCTCGTCGCCCGCGTCCCCGGTGGCCGCGGCGAACTCGTCGCGGTTGGCCCAGACACCGCCGGCGATGCCGGCCAATCCGGCCGCACCACGAGCCGTCACTTCCAGGTCGCGCGGCCGCTCGACGGGGATACCGAGCACGTCCGCCTGGAACTGCATGAGGAAGTCGTTTGCGCTCGCCCCGCCGTCGACGCGCAGGCGGTCCAGCGGCGTGTCTATGTCGTCAGCGAGACACTCGACGATATCGCGGGTCTGGTAGGCGATCGCCTCCAGCGCCGCGCGCACGATGTGGGCCCGGGTCGTGCCGCGGGTGATGCCCGTCAGCAGCCCGCGCGCGTCCTGGTCCCAGTAGGGGGCGCCCAGCCCGGTGAAGGCCGGCACCAGGGTGACGCCACCGCTGTCGTCGACGGAGCGGGCGAGCGCTTCGCTCTCCGCGGCGCTCTTGATCAGCCCGAGGCCGTCGCGCAGCCACTGGATGGTGGAGCCGGCGGAGAAGACGCTGCCCTCCAGCGCGTACTCGATGCCGCCGTCGATGCCCCACGCCGCCGTGGTCAGCAGGTGGTGCGCGGAGGGGCGGGCCTCCGCGCCGGTGTGCGTCAGCAGGAAGCAGCCGGTGCCGTAGGTGTTCTTTGCGGCGCCCGGCGTGAAGCAATGCTGCCCGAAGAGCGCCGCCTGCTGGTCGCCGGCGACGCCGTTGATCGGCAGCCCGGCGCCCAGCCACTGCGCGCCGGCGACACCGAACTCGCCGCTGGAGTCGCGCACCTCCGGCATCAGCGCGGCCGGCAGGTCGAGCGCATCGAGCAGGAAGCCGTCCCACTGGCCGCGGTGGATGTCGAACAGCATCGTGCGCGAGGCGTTCGACGTGTCGGTGGCGTGCACCTGCCCGGCGGTGAGGCGGTGGATCAGCCAGGAATCGATCGTGCCGAATGCCAGTTCGCCGCGCTCGGCACGCGCCTGCGCCCCGTCGACGGCGTCGAGGATGAAGCGCACCTTCGTCGCGGAGAAGTAGGCGTCGATGAAGAGTCCGCTGCGAGTGTGGATCTCCGCCTCCAGCCCGCGTTCGCGCAGCCGGTCGCAGAGGTCAGCGGTCTGTCGCGACTGCCAGACGATGGCGGGGCGGATCGGCTCGCCCGTCGCGCGGTCCCACACCACGGTGGTCTCGCGCTGGTTGGCGATGCCGATGGCGGCGAGTTCCGTGGCGGCGACGCCCGCCCGCTCGAGCGCGCCGCGGGCGGCCGTCAGCTGCGAGTCCCAGATCTCGCCCGGGTCGTGCTCGACCCAGCCCGGCCGTGGGAAGTGCTGGGTGAACTGCTGCCGGGCGCTGGCGACCGCGCTGCCGCGTTCGTCGAAGAGCACCGCCCGCGACGATGTCGTGCCCTGGTCGAGTGCCAGTACGTAGCGGCTCACGGCAGGCCTCCCACCGCAGCTCGGAATGTCGCTCCGAGCGTGTGCAGAGCCTAGCAGCAGCTCTCACGCATCGACCCGGCGCCGGCGGGGCGGCGGGTCGGCGGGGCGGCTATGCTATGCGTCGCTCGGGCGAGCATTGAGGCATTGGGGAGCAGGCATGACCGCAGGACCGCGCACGGCGGAGCGCCGCATCACCGCCTTCATGGAGAATCCCGACGCCCCGCGACCGGAGAACCCGATCCATTCGACCGGCGGCGGCCAGGAGTACGGTTTCCGCGCTGCCCTCGTTGGCGGCGTCACCGTCTACGGCTGGGCCGCGCCCGCGATCATCGAGGCGCTGGGCGAGCGCTGGCTCGGCGACGGCTGGGTGGAGGTGGGCTTTCGCCGCCCGACCTACCCGGGCGACGAGATGACCGCCCGGCTCATCGAGCAGGACGGCCAGGACGGGCAGCAGGGCGTCTTCGCGCTGGTGATGACGAACCAGGACGAGGAGGTCTGCCTGCGCGGCACGGCCGGGCTGGGCGATGCGCCGTTCCTCGACGGCATGGTCAGGTCGCAGCGTCGGGAAGCGGAACCGCGACCGGCCGAGCTGCCGGCGATCACGCTGGCGAATGCGCCGGTCGGCATGGACGTCCGTCCGCAAGCGGTGCCGATCAGCGCCGCCGACGCGCGGGTCTTCGCGGCGGAGCATGAGGCGGACGACCACCCTCGCTACCGGGGCGAGCGGCCGCTGATCCACCCGGGCTGGCTGGCAGCGCGCATGTCGCCGTTCATGCACCACTCGTTCGAGTACGCGCCCTCGATCCACGCGCACAGCCACATCCAGCACCTGGCGCGGGCCGAGGCCGGCCAGACGGTGACCGTCGCCGGGCACCTGGTCGAGGTCTACGAGCGGAACGGGCACCACTACCTCGTCGCCGACGGTCTGATCATCGGCGAGGACGGAACGGAGCTGGCGCTGGTGCGCCACACCACCATCTTCAACGTAGCGAAGCGAGGCCGGGCCTGACGGCCGGCCGCCAGAGCGGGAGGAACCACCGATGAGCGAAGTGCTGAATGTGACGAGCGACGGACATGTCCGGATGTTGACCCTGAACCGTCCGGAGAAGATGAACGCCCTCTCCAACGAGCTGGCCTGGGCGATCATCGGCGCCGTCGAGGAGGCGGCGAAGGACGACGACGCCTGGGTGATCGGCATCACCGGCACCGGCAACGCCTTCTGTGCCGGGCTCGACCTCACCCCCGACGACTCGGGCAGCCATTCGCCCCTGTCGCAGCAGGACGAGTACCTGGACGAGCTGGGCTGGGTCAGCCGCTTCCCGATGGTGCTGCGGGAGCAGTGCGACAAGCCGATCGTGGCCGGGCTGAACGGCGTCGCCGTC
>JASLOV010000282.1 GCA_030745285.1 Dehalococcoidia bacterium
CCCCGATCTGGGGTGTTCTCGGGACGACCGTGGGTCCGTCCACAGAAAAAGCCCGGAACTTTGGAGGAACTGCACATAAGAAGGTTGCGAGCCCTTCCTCGCCGGTGCTACATTCCGCGCCACTTCACTGATACCACTGCAGCGGCAGGGGCATTGGCGACTAAACCAGTCAGGCATTCCCCACCGGGAATCACACTGTAGCGCCCCGAAATTGTCCACAGATGCCTCACATCTGTGAATACCTCTGTGCCGGCCTCGCCGGTGCGCTGCTTCGGATTGCGGCACCCCGGTGGTGAGATGGCCGAGAGGCGCTTCCGTTGGATCGCGACCCGGCAAGATTCTGGCACGACGCGCTTCGAAACCTCAGTCAGCACGTCTCGCGCGCAAACTACGACACCTGGCTGGAAGGTACTGAGGGTCTGCGCTTCGACGACAGCACGCTGACCGTCGGCACCCGCTCAGAGTTCGTCACGGAGTGGCTCCATAAGCGCCTGCGCCCGCTGATCGTGCGCACGCTCACCGACCTGGCCGGTGAGCCGCTGGACATTCGCTTCGAGCCGTTGCGGGCGACCGAGGAAGACACGCTGGCGCTCAACGCCGCCACGCCGGACGCGGCCGCGCCGGCTTCGACACGGCCCCGGCTGCGCGACCGCTACACCTTCGAGAGCTTCATCGTCGGCCCCGGCAACCGGCTGGCGTACGCATCGGCGGAGGGCTGCGCGGGGTCGCCCGGCGCGCTCTATAACCCGCTCTTCATCTACGGACCAGCCGGCCTCGGCAAGACACACCTGCTGCATGCCATCGGCCACCGCATGCTTCGCGCCAACCTGCGCGTCGTGTACATCTCCGCCGAACAGTTCACGAACGAGCTGATCACCGCGATCCAACAGCGCAAACAGGAAGAGTTCCGCGCTCGCTACCGCGCGGCCGAAGTGCTGCTGATCGACGACATCCAGTTCCTGGCCACGCGCGAGCAGACGCAGCAGGAATTCTTCTTCACGTTCAACGAACTCTATGAGGCCGAACACCAGATCGTGATCTCCTCCGACAAGAGCCCGGCGCTGATCCCTCACCTTGAAGAGCGTCTGCGCACCCGCTTCGAGTCAGGGCTGATCGCCGACATCCAGGCACCGGACATGGAGACGCGGATCGCGATCCTGCGTTCCAAGGCGACGGAGCAGCGCTTCTCCGTCCCGGACGACGTGCTGCAGGTGATCGCCAGCCGCTTCACCTCCAACGTGCGCGAGCTCGAGGGTTCACTGACGCGAGTGCTCGCCTACGCACGGTTAACGGGCGAGGCGCTCTCGCCGGCGCTCGTGCAATCGGCGCTGGCCTCCCTGACGCCGGCCGAGCCGCGGCTGCCGCCGTCGCCGGAGCTGATCTTGAACGTCGTCTGCAACTACTTCGAGCTGGACCGGGACGACCTGCTCTCGAAGAGCCGCGAGAAGCGGGTCGCGTACCCGCGCCAACTGGCGATGTATCTGATACGCGAGCTCGCCCATCGCTCACTCGTCGAAATCGGAGCGTTCCTCGGCAACCGCGACCACTCCACCGTCCACCACGGCTGGCGGAAGATGGAACGCGCTCAGTCGGTGGACCCGGAGACGAAACGCGACATCACGAGCTTACGCGAGCTGGTCGAGCAGTCGCGCCAAGTCGCCTGACCCCCCGTCGCACTCATCCCGCGTCGCTCTCGCCGCCTTCGCGTTCCTGACAGTATCGTATCAATTGAATAGACATCTACCTCATTACTGTGCGGCGATCTGTGGACCGTTGCGGCTTCAGTGTTGATTACTACCGCCACCTGTGGGTAACCAGCGGCCCGCTCGAGGCCCGTCCGCTTTGGTTGCATCCCCCATCGTGGTTCTGTGCACAGCATGACCTGCGCTCGGCAATTGAACTGACGCCTCAAGCACAGTTCCGGCAGATTCAACTTAGCTTTGCTGTCCACAATGTCCACAACACGACGGCGACGACGATCTAGCAACCCTCCTTAATGAGAGAGAATAGCGATTTGGCCCTCTCGCTTCACCGACGTTGTGAGTAAAGTAAATCCATGATCGATTCCGTTGAGATCGCTGTTGCCGCCGGCGATGGTGGAGATGGCATCGTTTCTTTCAGGCACAAGAAGTTTGTGCCGCGCGGTGGACCCGACGGTGGCGACGGCGGCAATGGCGGGGACATCGTGCTGATCGCCGACCGGCAGGTGTCGACCCTCAGCCGGTTTCACGACCGGCGGCTTCAGGAGGCGGAGAGCGGACAGCGCGGCGAGCCATTCCGGCGGACGGGCAAATCTGGACAGCTACTGGAGATACGATTACCGCCGGGGTGCGAAGTCCTCGATGTCACCAACGGTAGCGCTGCCGAGCTGGTCGCCGACCTGACCGAAGACGGTGCACGCGTAGTGATCGTTCGTGGTGGGCGAGGAGGCCGGGGCAACCGTCGGTTCGCGACATCAACGCGCCAGGCGCCGAAGTTCGCGCAGCACGGGGTGCTCGGTGAGCGGCGGCGGTTGCGCATCGAGCTGAAACTGCTTGCCGACATCGGGCTGATCGGGCTGCCGAATACCGGGAAGTCGACGTTGCTGCGCGCATGGAGCGCGGCGACACCGAAGGTCGCGAGCTACCCGTTCACGACGTTGGAACCGGAACTGGGCGTCGTACGCGTTGACTACGACAGTTTCGTGGCAGCGGACATGCCCGGTCTAATTGAGGGCGCGAGCCGTGGGGTGGGGCTGGGGCACGAGTTTCTGCAGCACATCGAGCGAACGCGCGTGCTCGTGCACATCGTCGACATGACGAGTGAGGACCCCGTCGCGGACCGCGCGCTGATCAACGCGGAGCTTGAGGCCTTCGGACACGGGCTGGCGGAGAAGCCGCAGATCATCGCCCTGAACAAGCTAGATGACGCCGACGCCGGCGCCCGGCTCGAGTTGCTCGAGGAGT
The DNA here is from genome assembly GCA_030745285.1 of Dehalococcoidia bacterium. Taxonomy (GTDB): domain Bacteria; phylum Chloroflexota; class Dehalococcoidia; order UBA2979; family UBA2979; genus SHYR01. Next base: position 2,946 of record JASLOV010000282.1, read on the forward strand.
CAGGGGCGCTTGACGCGCTGGGTGAGCCGCGGATGGTGATTTCGGCGCTCACGCGCGACGGCACCGATGGGCTGGCGCGTCGTGCATTGCAGACCCTGCGTGATGCGATCGAGGAGGAGGGCCGCTCGGCGTCGTCGCCGGTGCTGCGCCCGGAGCCGCGGCGCAGGCGGTTCACGATCGAGCATGTCGATGGCGTGGCGGTGGTGGAAGGGCGATCGGCGGTCCGGTGGGCGGAGACCCTGGACCTGGAGAACAACGAGGCGCGGTACGAGCTGTTCGACCGGCTGCGTCGCATGGGGGTGAAGCGGGCGCTGGAGCGTTCCGGTGTGAAACCGGGCGACCCGGTGCGCATTGGCGCCGCAGAGCTGCGGTGGGAAGGGTGAGGACGGGGATCCTCGGCGGGACGTTCGATCCGCCGCATCTCGGGCACCTTGTGCTGGGCGCGGCGGCGTGGCGGGCACTCGACCTCAACAGGGTGCTGTTCGTGCCGGCCGGGGAGCCGTGGAGGAAGCAGCGGGAGCAAAGCCAGGGTGAAGCGATCTCACCGGCCGCGGCGCGGCTGCGCATGGTGGAGGCGGCCACGGCTGCCCTGCCGTGGGCCGAGGTGAGCACGATCGAGGTGGACCGCGCCGGTCCGAGCTACAGCCTGGAGACGGTGCAGGCGCTGGCCGCCGGGGACAGCGATGGCGAGCACTGGTGGCTCGTGGTCGGTGCAGACGCCCTCGAGGACCTGCCGCACTGGCATGAGCCGGTGCGGCTGGTGGCTGCGGCGCGGTTCGCGGTCGCCTCGCGGGACGGCGTGCTGGCCGGTGCGCCGGCCGAGCTGGCCGGGCTGGTGCCGGACATCGCAGGGCGAATCGATGCCGTGCCGATGCCCGATCTGAGTGTTGCCTCCACCGATCTGCGCGATCGTGTGCGCGGTGGGCGACCGACGGACGTGCTGCTGCCGCAGACAGTACGTGAGGTGGTCGACGAGCTGGGGCTGTACCGGGAGTAGCCGCCGGCTAGCCCGCCCCGGTTCTCGCCTCGGGGGGCTCGGCGTCGGGTGACGGCGCCTCGGGCGGGAGGCCGAGCAGGACCGAGGCTCGTGGCATCGGCGGCAGCAGGAACGGTCGCAGGTTGGCGTCGCGCACGAAGTCGAAGCCGGCCAGCTCGGAAGTCTGCAACAGCGCCTGCGACGAGCGCAGCTTGAGGCCGGCGACGCCCGTCGACAGCAGGCGGCGGTTCCAGCGGTCCAGCAGTACGTTGCCGCTGGGGGCGAAGTCCCAGATCAGCGCGAGCCCACCGACGGCGAGCACGCGCTTCGTCTCGCGGAGGAAGTCGATCAACTCCTCGTCGCTGAGGTGCTTCACCATGTGCCCGCAGAGCACGAGGTCAAAGCTGCCGCCGCCGAAGGGCAGGTCGGTGGCGGTTGCGCGGGCGAGCCGCAGCGGACGCCCAGCCCGCGCTTCGTCGCGCTGAGCGAGCCGCAGCGCCCGTACCGAGTAGTCGATGCCGGCCGGCCGCTGATCGAAGCGTACGCGCTCCTGCAGCATGCGCAGCAGCGAGCCGCGACCGCAGCCAACCTCGAGCACGCGCAGCGAGGGGTCGAGCTGCAGGTTCTCCGGCAGGCGGAAGAGCGGGCTGTTGACGAAGTAGACGCCCAGCGGTCCCATCGCCCAGCGCATGAGCGCGCCGGAGACACCGGGGCGGCCGAGCCAGCGCTCGTACTCGCGCATCCGCTGGAGCTGGGGTGTGGGCGGGGCGGGCGGCGCGGTCATATGCCGATCGTGCACGCTGGCGCTGACGCGCTCAATGGCGCGCGGCCACGCGCCCCGTCTTCATGCTCCGCCGCCGCGGAACGAGCCGGGGCGGCGGCCGTAGCCCGGCGTCGCGCTATACGTCGAGGGTGGCGTCCAGGGCGTGGGTCATGATGAAGGCCTTGCGCGGCGGGACCTCGTCGCCCATCAGGCGGGTGAAGAGGTCACCGGCCTCCTCGGCGTCGTTGACCGCCACCTGGAGCAGGTGCCGGTTGGTGGGATCCATGGTGGTGTCCCAGAGCTGGTCAGCGTTCATCTCGCCCAGGCCCTTGTAACGCTGCAGGGAGATGTTCTTCTTCTTGTTGGCTTCGAAGTGCTCCTCGCGCTCCGCCTCGCTGAAGAACCAGGTGGTCTTACTGCCGGCCTTCGCGCTGAAGAGCGGTGGTTGGGCGATGTAGAGGTAGCCATCCTCGATCAGCTCCGGCATGAAGCGATAGAAGAAGGTGAGCAGCAGCGTGCGGATGTGTGCGCCGTCGATATCGGCGTCGGTCATGATGATGACCTTGTGGTAACGCAGCTTGGAGGCGTCGTAGTCTTCGCCGAAGCCGGTGCCGAGCGCGGTGATGAGGATACGGATCAGCTCGTTGGCGAGCATCTTGTCCAGCCGCGCCTTCTCGACGTTGAGGATCTTGCCTCGCAGCGGCAGGATCGCCTGCGTGCGGCGGTCCCGGGCGGCCTTGGCGGAACCGCCGGCCGACTCACCCTCGACGACGTAG
>JASLOV010000283.1 GCA_030745285.1 Dehalococcoidia bacterium
CGAGGGCGCCGGGCGCACCGTCGACTGCGGCGACGGCGTGGTGATGGCCGCCGAGGCCTACGAACAGGCCGTCGCCACCGCGGTCGAACGGCTGCGCGCGGGCCCGGCCACGCTGGCCGAGCTGCGCGATGCGCTCGGCACCAACCGCCGTGCCGCGCAGGCCTTCCTGGAGACCCTCGACCGCCGCGGCGTCACCCGCCGCGACGGCGACGCGCGAGTGCTGCGGGCCGCGCCGTGACGGGACGCAACGCATTGGCGCCGCGGTTCCGCTCTGGTGGGCGCACCGAACCAACCCTCGTCCGGGGGGACGGGCTGCCTCCCTGTGGGGGTGTGGGGGCCTCGCCCCCACGTTCGAAAGGGCGGGTGGGCGGGTCGGGAAGCACCGCGCGGCGAAGCCGCGACGAGTCCTCCGGGTGCGCACTCCAGCCCGGTAAGGTGAGCTGATGCAGCTCTTCTACATCGGCATGGCGGTCGCGATCGGGGCGGGCGCGGGCGCCCAGATCGCCATGCTCGGCGCCGTCGGCCGTCAGAAGGGATCGCTGGAGGCGACCTGGATCACCGTCCTCGGCACCATCGCCGCCGCCGCGCTGATCCTCGCCGTGCGGGCGTTACGAGGCGACGACACGCTGCTTCCCTCCCCGTTCGACCGCGCCTCGCGCTTCTTCGCCGTCGCCGCCCTAACGACGGTGGCGCTGGCCTTCTCCGTGCGCGACATCGACCCGTACTACGCGGTGATGGGGCTGGGCGTGCTCGGCGTCGTGCTCGGGGCGGGCTTCCTCGGCCCCCGCATCGGCGTCGCGCTCTTCATCGGCGCGATGATCGCCGGCCAGCTCACGACCGGGCTCGTGCTCGACCACATCGGCGCATTCGGCGCGCAGGTCGAACGCGCGACGTTGCTGCGCACCGGCGGCGGCGCCGCCCTCATCGTCGGCGTGGCCCTCGTGCGCGGGGGTGGTGAGTAGCGGGTGTGCGGTGTCGCGTCGACCGACTGACCGCTAGACCGCTGCGGGTTCCTCGTCGGGGCGGCGGCGCCATGGGGTGAGCCAGCGGGCCAGTTCGCCTTCTTCCCATGCGACCAGTAGCTGGGCGGCGAGGCCGACCGAGGAGTAGGTCCCGGCGATCACGCCGACGAGAATGACGAGCAGGAATGACTGGATCGTCACCCCGCCCAGCAGCAGCAGCGCCAGCACCACGAACAGCAGCGTCACCGAGGTGTTGAGCGACCGCGCCAGCGTCTGGAGCAGCGCCGCGTTGACGTTCAGCCGGAGTGGCGCGTCGGGGGCGAGCGTGACGTTCTCGCGGATGCGATCGAAGACGACGATCGAGTCGTGTACGGAGAAGCCGATCACGGTCAACAGCCCGGTCACGAACATCAGGTTGACCTCGACCTCGAAGAGCTTGCCGAAGAGCGAGAAGGCGCCCAGCACGATCGCCACATCATGCACCAGCGCGATCACCGCGCAGGCTGCGTAGCGGAACGCGTTCGGCATCGACCAGAACGCGAAGACGATGTAGGCCATGATGAAGAGCGAGGCGAATCCGACCGCGAAGGCGGCGTTGCGCACCGCCGCCTTCGAGACGACCGGCGAGACGGTCGCGAACTCCAGCACGACGAACTCGCCGAAGCGCTCCCGCAGCTCCTGGTCAATCACGGTTCGTTCGCCGAGCAGCGCCGGGTCGACCGCTTCCTGCACCGGCTCCTCGAAGCCGTGAGTGTCGGCGAGCAGGATGTAGCCCCCGGCGGCGTGGCCCTCGGATGTATCGACGGTGACGCGATAGACCGTGCCCCCTGCCCGACCGGCCTGGCAGTCGGGGCGGACCTCGGTCACGTCGGCTACCGTCCCCGCCGGCACGGTAGCGGCGATGCCGCTGAAGAAGCAGGGATTGTTGTCGAAGGCGGTGCGGACAATTACCTCGCCGGTCGCGTCCTCGGCTCCCAGGGTGACCGTGCCGAGCACCAGTACGGGGGCCGGGCCCACCGGCGCGACGTCGGCTGCGGGCGCGACCTCCACGGTGAAACCGCCCGGCGGCACGGCCAGTTCGCCGGTGCGAACAAGGAACTCGCTCGGCCCGGTCGACTGGATGCGAGCCTCGGGATGGTCGAGCGCGGTGTAGGCGTCACGCAGGTCCTCCTGCGTCACCGGGGCCCCGAACTGGATCAGCGTGGTCGTGCCGGAGGTGAACTCGATGCCGGGGCGGAGGGTCGGCGGAATCGCGAGCATGACCAGCGAGAGCAGCACGGCCCCGAGGCTGCCGAGGAAGAGCCAGCGCCGCGCGCCAACGAGGTCGAGTGTGCTCACGCTTCACCCCCCGCGCCCGCCGGCTCAGGAGCCGCATCCGGCACGTCCGGGCTCATCCATGACTGACGCCGTGCGATCGGCGTACCGACCAGCAGGCGCAGCAGCGAACGGGTGACCACGATCGCCGAGAACATCGAGACCAGCACGCCGAGCAAGAGCACGAGCGCGAAGCCCTGCACCAGCGGCGCCTCGAACGCGCCGAGGCCGGGGATGGAGATGCCGCCGCCGCCGAGCAGCCAGAGGATGGCCGCGGTGATCATCGTCGTCACGTTGGAGTCCCGGATCGACGGCCAGGCCCGCCGGAAGCCGACCTCCACCGCCGTCGTGTAGCCACGGCCGGCGCGCAGCTCTTCCTTCATGCGCTCGAAGATCAAGACGTTCGCGTCCACCGCCATGCCGACCGAGAGCACGAAGGCGCCGATGCCAGCGAGCGTGAGCGTGACCGGGATCAGTTTGAAGAGGGCGAGCGAGATCACCGCGTAGTTGACGAGCGCGACGGCGGCCAGCACGCCCGGCAACCGGTAGTAGAGCACCATGAAGAGCACGACGATCAGGAACCCGACCTCGCCCGCCACCAGCGACCGTCGCACCGAGTCCTCGCCGAGCGTCGCGTCCACGGTCTGCTCCTGCAGCACCGTCAGCTCAACCGGCAGCGCGCCGGAGTTGAGTTGGACGACGAGCTGGCGTCCTCGTTCGAGCGGTACGCCGGTGATGATGCCGCGGTCGCGAATTACCGCATTCACCGTCGGCGATGACAGCAGCTCATCGTCCAGGAAGATGCCTAGCGGCTGATTGATCAGCCGCGTCGTGATCTGCTCGAAGAGCTCGGGACCGGCGTCGCGCCACTCGAAGGCGACCTCCGGGTTGCCGAGCAAGTCGGTGCTGATGAACGAGTTCGGCCGCAGGAATCGCCCGGTGAGGGCCAGCGGCACGCCGTCGACGACGCCGTACGCCTGTGCCCAGCCCCCGGTGGTGCCGCAGGCGGCGGCGCCGACCACGCCGGGGGGCTGCGCGACGGTGAGTTGCTGACAGAAGCGCAGCTGCGCCGTGCGCCCCAGCAGATCGCGCGCCTCGTCCGGGGTCAGCCCGGGGAGCTGCACGGAGATGTTCGATGCGCCCTGGCGCGAGATCTCCGCCTCCGCCACCCCGGAAGCGTCGACGCGACGCCGCAGCACGCTCATCGTGCCCTCGATGGCGTCGTCGATGTCGCCCTCCTCGCCCTCGGGGAGCGTGGCGCCGAGCAGCAGCCGGGTGCCGCCCTGGAGGTCGAGCCCGAGCCGCATCGCGCGTCGCTCCCCGATACCGGGCAGATCGACGCCGCCGCCGGACGGCCACGGGACCACGGAGGGCAGATAGCGGTCGGGGTTGCTGGGCCAGATCACGTACAACGCCGCAAGCGAGATCAGCACGATGCTGGCGATCGGCAGCAGGCGGTGTAGAGTCGGCATCTAGGCCGTGTCCCCGGACTTGGACTGCTCGGACACGCCCTCCGCCCGCTCGGTGATCTCCAGCACGGCATCCGGCGTGGCGCGCAGCATCACGCCCGGCGCGGCCTCGAGCATGATCTCCATCGGCCCGTCGTCGGCAGTACGGATGTCGCGCACGGTGGCGTAGAAGCCCCCGCTCGTCAGCACCTCGTCGCCGATGTCCAGCGAGG
>JASLOV010000284.1 GCA_030745285.1 Dehalococcoidia bacterium
ATGGCGACCTACACGATGGCGTGGGACGTCGGCGCGGTGCTGGGCGGGGTGTTGCTGGGCGTCGTGATCGACGCGACCTCCTACTCGACCGGCTTTGTGATTTGCGCCGCGATGCCGGTGGCGGCGATCGCGTTCTACATCGCCCGGGTGCACGAGGCGGGGGCGAGTGCCGGGGACAGGGGGTCCGGCGACACCTCCGAAGCCGTCGAGCCGGCCGAGGCCGAGTCGGCGACGTAGCCCCTATTGGAAGGCGTCGCCGTAGCGTGCCCGGTGGTCCGAGCGCAGCCGCTCGATGTGCGCCCGGCGGGCGGGCGGGTCGAAGTCGTCCGTGAGCATGACGGCGGCGTCTTCGCCGTCGGTGTAGTAGCCGGGCGAGAGGCCGACGCGGCGGAAGCCGAAGCGCTGGTAGAGCCTGATCGCGCCGGTGTTCGAGGGGCGCACCTCGAGCGTGATGGTGCGCAGCTCCGAGCGCAGCGCTAGCTCGAAACATTCGATCAGCAGGTAGCTGCCGATGCCCCGGCCCTGGCGCTCCGTCGCGACGGCGACATTGACCAGGTGTAGCTGGTCCTGGGTGAACCACACTCCGAAGTAGCCGGAGATGTCGTCGCCGGGCCGGCCGATGCCGGGGACGACGGCGAGCCAGCGGCGGAGGCGGGCCAGCGGGCCCGGGCCGCTCTGTCCGGACTCGGGTGGTGCGGCGGGTGCGGGTGGTGTAGGTGGCGAAGGCTGCTCGATGGCGACGACGTACTGGGCGAAGCGATTGCGCAGCTCGCGCTTGAAGACGGTGTCCGGCCAGGCGTCGGCGTATGCCTCGCGTTCGATGCGCCGCACGCGCCGGAGGTCGGCGCGCGTCATCTCGCGCAGGGCGATGCGGGTGCGCTCCGTGGTGGCCATGGCGTGAGCGTATCGCTTGGCCGGGCGGCGGCGAAAGTTCCCGGCCCGGAGCCGGTCGGGTTGCAGGCGGGCCCCTCCGCTTAGCGGGGGAGCGGGCGCGGGTCAGGCGAGAAGTGCTGTCCTAGTCGAGCCGGCTAACCCTCTGACCCTTCGGACGCGGGTGCGTCTTCGGTGTCGCTGACTGCCTCGGCCCCGGTGGACCGCTGCAGGATGAAGTAGCTCGACTCCGATCGTCGGAGGGGATGAATGCCCGACAGGGCCCATCCCTCCCGTCCGAGGGCGTTGAGATAGCGCATGACGAACCCCGTACGGTGCTCGCCGCTGCGCCGAATGAACTCGACACCCTCGGAGCTGATCCGTCCACGAAAGTCGACGTAGGCGACTCTGTATTCGGTCTGCTCCATGGCTAACCTCCTTCGATTCGTACCGACTCGATGGAGTAGCGCTCGCGGCCCCTTGCCCGCCGCGGACCCCTCGCGCCCCTGACGGGCATTGGTGAGGGAGCAACGCGGTTCCCCGGTGAGGGAGGCCCTTCCGTGGAGGGGCGGATCGGGCGCCGCCTGTCGATCCATTGTCTCACCGCCGGACAGGGCGTCCCGGGCCGAGCGGACTGGTTCGACGACGGCGTCATTCTGTGCTCGACAGTAAAGGAACAAATGTTCTATTCTCCCGCATATCGAACTTGAATCGGATGCGAAGAAGGAAGGCAGGATGACCGATGTGTTGGAGGATCACCTGAACGACGAGCTCGACCCGGAGCTGGAGCTGGCGCTATCGGAGGAGGCCGGCGCACTGATCGGTGGGGACGGCGACGTGACCGGGGACCTGCCGGAGGCGGCGCTCGATGAGCTGGCCGCGCTGGCGGAGGCGGAGGCGACGGCGGCCGACGCCGAGCAGGCGGCGCAGGCGGAGGAGCTGGCGGCCGCTCAGCGGGTGCTGGAGGCGGAGCGCGCCCGCACCCGCTCCGCCGTCGCCCGCTACCGCGATGCGGTGCTGGCCGCCGAACCCGACCTGCCGCCGGAGCTGGTGACGGGAGAGACGCTGGAGGAGCTCGACGCCTCGCTGGATGCCGCGCGGCGGGCGGTGCGCAGATTCGGGAGCGCATCGGCGTCGAGGGCGAGGGTGAAGCGGGCGGCGGCTTCCCCGTCGGCGCGCCGGCGCGCGGCGGACCGACGACGGCGGGGATGACGGCGGCGGAGAAGATCGCAGCCGGGCTGGAGCAGCGCGCGCACGCCTCGTAACGGTCGTCGCGCTCACGGGGCTCGTCCACGCCGGAGACCTGCCGGCGGCGGGTGAGACAGGGCCTACCGAGGGTAGGCCCCTGTCTGTGTCCGGCTGGGCGCGCTATCGTCGACGCCGGAGGTTGGGATGGACGTCGACTTTGCCTTTCTGAGCGACGCGGCGCAGGAGAGCGGCGGGAAACTGCACGCCATCGGCATCGGCGTCGACGGCATGGTTGCGACGGAGGTCCCGGCGGCCCGCCCGCTGCTGGCGGTCGTCGTGCAGGTGCGCTACTCGGTCGCCGAGATCGGGCAGAAGGAGCTGGCGATCCGCGTCGTCGACGCGGACGGCGGCAACGTCATTCCACCGATCGACTCGCTCGCGGAGTTCGGCGAGCCGCAGCCCGGCATGTCCGGTGTGGCACGCTACGTGATCGAACTGGCGGGACTGGCGTTCCCTCACTACGGCGACTACGCAATCCACGTCGCGATCTCGGGGCACGAGGTCGCGAACCTGCCGATGGCGGTACGGGAGCCGGCCTAGCAGGCCTACCGCCGGGCACGGGCCCACGCCGCGCCACTCGCCCCTCTGACCTGACGCGCCCTTCGTCTACCTTCCCTGCTCGTGATGACGCGCGGCGTGAGTGTTGCGCGGCGGAAGGGGAGTGACGGTAGATGGCGCTGACCCTGTGACCTGTCCCCCGAGAACGAGTCCAGCTGCAGAGA
>JASLOV010000285.1 GCA_030745285.1 Dehalococcoidia bacterium
GTCTTGCCGGTGCCGGGCGGCCCCCAGAGCACGATCGATGGCACCTCGTCACGCTCCACCATCAGCCGCAGGGGCTTGCCGGCGGCCACCACAGCGTCCTGGCCGATGAACTCGTCGAGGTCGCGCGGGCGCATGCGGGCGGCCAGCGGAGCCTGGCTGGAGGCGTCCTCCCACTGGCCGTCGCGGCCGTCGAAGAGATCGCCCTGCACGCCGGGCGGGGGCTCGTTTCGTCGCGACTGGCCCATGGCGTGAGTGTAGGTGATTGGCCCGCGCGGCGAGCGGCGGAGTGAGGCTGGCGGCCGCTACCAGCCTTCGATCGTCGGGCGCTTCTTGCCGGTGCGGGGCGGGGGCGGGCGCACGGACTTCAGCATGCTCGCCACCCAGTGCCGGGAATCGGCCGGGTCGATGGTGTCGTCGACGCCGAAGTGGGTGGCGTTGTTGAGCGCCTTCCCGCGGTCGTATGCGCGGGCCACCATCTCCTCGTAGACGCGCGTGCGCTCCTCCGGATCCTCGATGGCGGCGAGCTCGTCGCGGTAGCCGAGCTTGACCGAGCCTTCCAGGCCCATGCCGCCGAACTCGCCCGTAGGCCAGGCGACGGTGAAGTTCGGCACCTTGTAGGAGCCGCCGGCCATGGCGATGGCGCCCAGCCCGTAGGCCTTACGCAGGATGATGGTGAAGAACGGCACGTCGAGGTTGGCGCCGGTCAGGAACATGCGGCTGGAGTGGCGCACGAGCGCGGTGTGCTCGATCTCTGGGCCGACCATGATGCCGGGAGTGTCGCAGAGGAAGAGCAGCGGCAGGTCGAAGGCGTCGCAGATCTGCATGAAGCGCGCGGCCTTGTCAGAGCCGTCCGAGTCGATCGCGCCGCCGAGGTGCGCGGGGTTGTTGGCGACGATGCCCATAGCCCGCCCCTCGACGCGCACCAGCGCGGTCACCATGCCATGCCCGAAGCCCGGTCGCAGCTCGAGCACCGAGTCGGTGTCCGCCAGCGTCTCGATCACCTTGCGGATGTCGTACACCCGCAGGCGGTTCTCCGGGATGATGCGCCGCATCAGCCGCTGGTCGGCCGATTCGTACTCGTCGAGCGGGCCCTGGAAGTAGGAGAGGTACTTCTTCGCGACCTCCACCGCCTCCGCCTCGTCCTCGACGGCGATGTCGACGACGCCGCTGGGCACCTGCACGTCCATGCCGCCGATCTCCTCGGGCGCGAAGACGCCCAGGCCGCCGCCCTCGATCATCGCCGGGCCGCCCATGCCGATGTTCGAGTTGGCGGTGGCAATGATCACGTCGCAGCAGCCGAGCAGCGAGGCATTGCCCGCGAAGCAGCGCCCGGAGGTGATGCCGACCATCGGCACGAGCGCACTGAGCGTGGCGAAGCGGGCGAACGTGCGAGAGCCGCCTCCGCCTCCGCCATCGTCTCCGGGCCGCCCGCCGCCGCCCTCGGTGAAGATCACCAGCGGCATCATGCCCTTCTCGGCGACGTCGATTAGGCGGTCGGTCTTGGCGTGGTTGCGCCCGCCCTGCGTGCCCGCCAGCACGGTGTAGTCGTACGACAGCACCACGCAGCGGGAGTCCGGCTCGTCGAAGGTGTCACCGTTGATCGTGCCGACGCCGGTGATCATGCCGTCCGTCGGCGTCTTCTCGATCAGCTCCTGCAGGGAGCGGCGCGAGGACTGGTTTGCGAGCACCAGCGGGCCGTACTCCACGAATGTGCCGTCGTCGCAGAGGTCGAGGATGTTTGCCCTGGCCGTGCGCTGGTTCGTCGCCTCACGTCGCGCGACGGCGGTAGGGCGCTTCTCGTCCAGCCGCATCACCTGGCGGTCCAGCACCTCGCGCAGGTCGGGGCGAATCTCGTCGAGGTCAAACTCCTCGGCGGCGCCCTCATCCGAGCCTTTGACCTCGGCCTCCTCGATGAAGAGCAGGGGGTGGCCCTCGAAGATGGTGTCGCCCGCCGCGATGCCGATGCGGCGCACGATGCCGCTGACGGTCGCCTGGATCTCGTGCTCCATCTTCATCGATTCCATGACGAGCACCTGCTGGCCGGCCCGCACCTGATCGCCGGCCGCCACATCGATGCTGACGATCGTTCCCTGCAGCGGCGCCTGCACCGCGATCGTGCCGTCTGCGGTCTCCGCGGCCGCCTCGCCGCCCGCGGGCGCGCCGATCGGTCGCGAGGCGGACTTGCCGTGCGCCAGCACCGCCAGCGGGTCGTTGGGGTCGACCTTCACCCCTGCAGTCGCGGGGGCGGCCGCCACGGCCGGCTCCTGCTCCGCCGGTTCCGGCACGACTAGTTCGAAGTGCAGCCGGTCGCGCTCCTCGGCGGCCGACGCGGCCAGTTGCTCGATGTGATCGTCGAGGAAGCGGGTGTACATGCGACCGGCGCGGATGTCGTCGTGGTGCAGCATCGCGCGCAGGAAGGGGATGTTGGTGGCCAGGCCCTCGATGCGGAACTCACTCAGCGCCCGGTCTGTGCGATTGACGACATCCACGAACTCGGGCGACGGCGTGCTCGCGACCACCTTTGCCAGCAGCGAATCGTAGCGCGGGCTGGTGCGGTAGCCGGCGTAGCCGAAGGTATCGGTGCGGACGCCTCGGCCGAGCGGCGGTTCGAAGGCGGTCAGCTCGCCGCCGGAAGGGAGCGTCATGCCTTCCGCGCGCATCGTCTCCATGTTCACGCGAACCTGCATCGCGAAGCCCCGCGGCGCCGGGACGTTGGCCTGGTCCAGCCCCTGCTCGGCCAGCGAGATGCCGCCGGCGACCCGCAGCTGGAGCTGCACGAGGTCGACGCCGGTCACTTCTTCGGTGACCGTGTGCTCGACCTGCAGGCGGGCGTTCGTCTCGATGAAGGCGAAGCCCGGGCCGTCCCCGGACGCGCCGGATGCACCGGACGCCTCGTCGACCAGGAACTCGAAGGTGCCGAGGTTGTCGTAGCCGACCGCCTCGGCCAGCCGCACGGCTGATTCGATGATCGCTTGCCGCCGGTCCGGGTCGAGCGCCGGGGAGGGAGCGATCTCGACGACCTTCTGGTGGCGGCGCTGGATGCTGCAGTCGCGCTCTCCGAAGTGGCTGACGGCGCCGGTGGCGTCACCGGCGATCTGCACCTCGATGTGACGGGCACGCGCCACCAGCTGTTCGACGTAGAGATCGCCGTTGCCGAAGGCGACCGCCGCCTCTGACTGGCAGCGCTTGTAGGCCTGCTCGATCTCATCGGCCTCGGTGACGACGCGCACGCCACGACCGCCGCCGCCGCCCACGGCCTTGATGATCATCGCCTCGCCCTCGTCCAGCGAGGCGAAGAATTCCTGCACCTGCTCGAGCGTCGTGGTGCCGGAGGTGCCGGGCAGCACGGGCACGCCGTGCTCCTGCGCGATCGCCCGCGCGCGCACCTTGTCGCCGAACAGCTCGAGCATCTCCGCGCTCGGACCGACGAAGGTGATGCCCTCTTCCGCGCAACGACGGGCGAAGGTGGCGTTCTCGCTGAGGAATCCGTAGCCCGGGTGGACGGCGTCGCACCCCGCCTCCTTCGCGACCGCGATGATCTGCTCGACGTCCAGGTAGGCCATCACACCTTCACCCTGCAGCGGACGGGCCTCGTCCGCCTTACGGGTGTGGAGCGAGTCGGCATCGTCTGCCGGGAACACGGCCACCGACCGTATCCCGAGGTCGGCGGCTGCCTGCATCACGCGGATGGCGATTTCGCCGCGGTTGGCGACCAGTAGGCTCGACGGGGGCATGGCTCCTGCTTTCGAGGGCGGCTCGGGCGGCTCAGGCGAGTGAGCCGGCACGGCGGGCGCGACGCTGCGGAGGCGCGGAGCCGGTCAGCCCCGCGTCAGTGCGAGCGGAATCATAGCGTGTCTGGCGGTTGTGATCGGGGGGCGTGGCCGAACCGCGACCGCACGGGGCGGGGTGTCCCCGGCAGGCCGTGCTGCCGTCCTACCCGCCGCCGTTGCCGAGCGCACAGAGCGGGTCCTCGGCCAGGTACGACCCACTGGTGGCGTAGGCCCGGGCACGGGAGCCGCCGCACAGGTCGGAGAACTCGCACGCACCGCAACGCCCGGTGAGGGCGGAGGGGTCGCGCAGGCTGCGGAACAGCTTCGAGTCGCGATAGATGTCGGCGACGCCCTCGTCCCGAACATTGCCGCCGGAGACCTGGAGGAAGCCCGACGGGCAGACGTTGCCCAGGTGGTCGATGAACATGAAGCCCTTGCCGTCGTTCACCCCGCGCGTCTGCACGCCGGTCGGGGCTTCCTTCAGCTGGTAGCCGGCGCCGGTCAGCCGCAGCGAATCGCCGCCTTCCTCCTGCCGCTTGCGCAGCACCATCGTGCGACGAAACTGCGGGGCGGCCGTCGTGCGCACCGCAAACGGGGCGCGCTCGCTCAGCTCGCACATCCACTCCCACGTCGCCTCGGCGGTCTCGACAGGGACCATGTCCTCCGCCTTGCCGCGCCCGGTCGGCACCAGGAAGAAGAGGTTCCACATGCGCACGCCGAACTCTTCCATCAGTTCCGCGATCTGGCCGAGCTCATCGACGTTGTGGCGCGTGACCGTGGTGCCGACCTGGATGCCCAGTCCCAGCTCGCCCGCGATCGAGAGCGTCGTGCGTGCCCGCTCGAAGGTGCCGACGAAGCCGCGGAAGTGGTCGTGCGTCTCGGCGCTAGCGCCGTCTAGGCTGATGTGCAACATGCGCACACCCATGTCCTGGAGCCGCGCCAGCCGCTCCTTCGTCGTCAGCGCCGTCGTCGTCGGCGAGACGGCGACGGAGAGCCCGCGGTCTGTCGCATGCTCCACGATCTCGAACAGGTCCGGCCGCATCATCGGGTCGCCGCCGGTGATCACGAGCACGGGCGGCGCCAGGTCGACGAGTTCGTCGATCACGCGGCGGGCCTCGTCCGTCGTCAGCTCATCCGGGTGCCGTTTCGGCTGGGCCTCGGCGCGGCAGTGCAGACAGGCCAGGGCGCAGGAGCGCGTCAGCTCCCAGGCCATGGTGAACGGTCGCTCATCGAAATCGACATCGAGCAGTGCCGGGCGGGGGCGGGCGGCGGCGCCCGGTGCGCCGCCCGGGATCGACCTAGGCCTGGACAAGCTGCACCTCGCGCGCGACTTCTTCCGGGGTGAGGTAGCACATCGGGTCGTCGCCCCAGACGTCGCCGGTCGTCGCCTCCGCGCGGGAGCGGAAGTTGCCGTTGCAGACGGTGAGGAAGCCGCAGCCCTTGCACAGCTCCGGCAGGTTGTCCGGGCGCTGGCGCAGCTCTCGCAGCAGATCCGGCGGATCGCCCGACCAGATCTCGCTGAACGGCCGGTCACGGATGTTGCCGAGATCCTGCCAGCGCCAGAATTGGTCCGGGTAGACCTTGCCGTCGGAGTCGATACAGGCGATTGCCTGCCCGGACTGGTTGCCGCCGTTCCACTGCAGCAGCTTCCAGACCTCGGCCGCTCGCTCTGGCTGGGTGCGCGCCACGCGCATCCACAGGTAGGCGGCGTCCGCGTGGTTATCCGCCGTCAGCACCTCCGGTTCGAAGCCGGCGGCAGTCAGCTCCTCCGTGCGGTCAAAGATCAGGTCGATCGACTCGCGGGTCTCCTCGGACGACGGGGTGAAGCCGCCGATCTTCGCGCCTCGGCCGGTCGGGGCCAGGTGGTAGACGCAGAGCCGCGGCACCTCGCGTTCGACCATCAGGTCGAAGAGCCAGCCGAGATCGTCGCGGTTGGAGCGGGTAAGCGTGAAACGCAGTCCCGTCTTGATGCCGGCCTCACGGCAGGCGTCGACCGCGCTCATCGTCGCGTCGAACGCGCCGCGCATGCCGCGGAACTTGTCGTGCGTGTCGGGCTGGCCGTCGATGCTGAGGCCGACGTAGGAGATGCCGATCTTCGCCAGGCCCTCGGCGCGCTCCGGCGTCATCAGCGTGCCGTTGGAGGAGATCACCGCGCGCATGCCGTTGCTGATGGCGTGTGCGGCCACGACCTCAAGGTCGGGCCGGGTCAGCGGCTCGCCGCCCGAGATCAGCAGCACCGGCGAGCCGAATTCCGCGAGGTCGTCGACCATCGCGAGCGCCTCGTCCGTCGTGAGCTCGTCCGGGTAGCGGCGGTCGAACGAATCGGTGTAGCAGTGGGCGCAGTGGAGGTTGCAGCGCCGCGTCGACGTCCAGACGACAACCGGCTTCTTGTCCTCCGAGTAGTGCAGCAGGTGCGAAGGCATGGCCTTGCTCTGGCGCTTGTATCGCAGCGCGTCGGCCTCGGTCACGCTACCGGCGAGCAGTCGAGAAATACTGAGCATGGCACCTTCTTTCCAGCTTCTGTTGTGTCACGCCAGCGGACTGTCCGGGAGTCCCGGACGAACGTCCCGAATCGTCCCAACCCTGCCCGAATCTCGTCGAAAATGCCGGAATTCTGATCCCCACGGCAGCTAGCGCGACCCTCGCAGTCGCGGATCGAGGATGTCGCGCAGAGCGTCGCCAAATACCATGAAGCCGAAGACCGCGGCTCCGATGCAGAGGCCGGGGTAGAGGGCGAGCCCGAACTGCTTGCGGAAGTACTCGCGTCCATCAACGCTCAGCATCTGGCCCCACGACGGCTGCCCTTCCTGGCCGAAGCCGAGGAAGCTCAGGCTCGCTTCGGCCAGGATTGTCGCCGGGAGTACGATCGTTGCGCCCACGATCAGCATCGGCAGGATGTTCGGCAGGACGTGACGGAACATGCCCCGCATCGCACTCGCGCCCGTGGCCTCCGCGGCTTCCACGAAGGGCCGTGATCGCTGCTCCAACACATACGATCGGTAGAGCCTTGTCACGCCAGCGATGCGGCTGAACGCGAGCGCGAATAGCAGCGCGTACATCATGTTTGCGTCGGTGCGCCGCACGATGCCGAGGATGGTGATCAGGATGATCAAGTCCGGCATCGCGATCCAGGCGTCGATGACCCGCATGATCAGCATGTCCACCCAGCCGCCCAGGTATGCGCTAACCAGCGCCAGGATCGTGGCCACGATGCTGCTGGATATGACCGCGCCGAAACCGACGATCATCGAGAGTCGGGCGCCCCAGATCAGGCGCGAGAGCATATCGTGCCCGACATCGTCAGTACCAAGCTTGTACATCGAGCTCGGGCCCTCCAGCGCGTTGCGGAGGTCGATCCGTCCGGGGTCGTATGGCGCGATCAGGGGCGCGAAGACGGCCACGGTGAGCAAGAACGTCACCATGATCGCACCGACGAATCCCAGCGGCTTGGTGCGCGCGAAGTTCCAGAGCCCCGAGAGCATACGATGCGGCCGGGACTGCGTCGCCCGCGCCCGCGCGGCCGCCGAGAGGAAGTCGACTGTCGGCGCCGCCATGACGTGCTCCTAGCGGTATCGGATTCGCGGGTCGATCCATGAGTACGAGATGTCGACCATCAGGTTTGCCGCCACGATCAAGAACGCGAAGACTACGTTCGTGCCCTGGATCACGGGGTAGTCGAGGTTGCCGATGGCGGAGACCAGGTAGC
>JASLOV010000286.1 GCA_030745285.1 Dehalococcoidia bacterium
GACGCCGAGCGGGACTGCTTCGATCGGGCGCCGGCTTTCGATCGGGCGCTGGGTCGCTCGTGTCATCGGCTTCCCCGTCGCTGCGTTCCCAGTATGCCCGCGCCCGCCGGCGGCGTACGCGACGGCGATCACGTTGGGCACGGATACGGGTCGCAAGCGATCGGAGCTCAGCGATCGGAGCTCAGGCCTCATCGCCCTCCCGGTCGCCGGGGCGCTTGAAGAGAAAGAAGGTCCACAGCAGGAAGGACGCACCCAGCGAGAGCGCGACCAGCCACGCCGACCAGAGCAGGTAGAGGCCGACGACGCCGTACACCGCCAGCGTGGCGACCAGCACCCACACCAGCAGCCGGCTGACCGCGCTTTCAGCGCGCAAGTTCGGGTCCGAGGGCAGGTCGATGGTTCAGCACGACGCCGATCATACCGCCTCGGTACCTTCGGTCGAGTAGCCGCGGTCGAGCGGCGTCGATCGATCAGCGTTCAGTTGAGCAGCGCGTCCAGCGAGAAGGTTCCCGCTCCCAGCGGCACGAGAGCGGCCGTCCCCGCCCCCAGCACGACCGTCAGTTCGTACCCCTGCGCGCTCTCAGAGCCCTGGAACGGGGCGCCGATCTTGAACTTCTCCGCCCAGATCGCGACCATCATGTTCAGCGTCATCGGGATCGCCACCCAGTGCGTGAACAGCCCGACCAGCAGCAACAGCCCGCCGACCAGCTCCAGCGTCGCCACCATCCTCGCGTTGAGCTGCGGAAAGGGGACGCCCAGGCTCTCCATCCAGCGCCCGGTGCCGTCGATGCCCCGGCTCCACTTCCCCCACCCGGAGTGGACGAACACCACACCGAGCGCCAGCCGCAACTGCAGCGCGCCCCATTCCAGCGTCGAGGTACCGAAGGGCTCCGTCAGAACGTCCATGCCGGCCCCGGTTCGCTGATCCTCGCTGACACTGCGATGGGGCACGCGTAGGCGAGCGCCCGCGCCCCTTCGGTGGCCCTGCTCACACGGGGGCTCACATCGGTTGCGTGTACGGGCGCTGAACGCCCGACAATCGACGGCAGAGCTCAGGGCGAGCTTGAACCGGCTACTCCCGGCGGGGCAGCTCCACCAGCGCAGTGCCCTGTACGGGCCGCTCGCCGCGCTCGTTCTCCATGTAGATGTCGAGCTTCACCTGCGCATCATCGTCGACGGTGTCGGTCACCAGCACCTGCAGCGTCAGCACGTCGTTGTGGTGCACCGGCCGCCGGAAACTGACGTCCAGCGAAAGCATGTGCCCGCCCACGCCCGCCCAGTCCGTGACCAGCCGGCTCATCATCGCGAAGCTCATGTTGCCCGGCAGGATCGGCGCCGCCAGCCCGACCGAGGCCGCGCCCTCGGCGCTCTCGAAGCGCCCGTCACCGGGCCCGCCGCGACGGCCGTCGGAGCGGGCCTCACTGCCCGGCCTGCCGAGCCCGGTCAGCGAGAGGAACGTCTGCACGTCCTCAGACGTCGGCGTCCGCTCTTGCTCGTACTCGTCACCGATGTCCACTGCCTCGAAGTAGCGTTGTTCCACGCTCAGACCTCCCGATGGACCTGTGACGCTTCGGTGGCGGCGACGATCGTGTCGTCCCCGTTCCTGAAGTCCGTTCGCCGCACGACGAAGACCATCGTCCCGCTGCGCCCGGTCTTCGGATACACCTCCTTGACGTACGTCCGCGCCGTGATCGTATCGCCCGGTCGGATCGGCTCGAACGACTCCAGTCGCGACCCGGCGAAGAAGGTCGTGTTGCCGAACGTCACCTTCGCGTCCAGCCCACCCGCGCCGAAGTTGAGCGCCGTCATCAGTCCCGGCGGAGCGATGATGCCGCCGTACGGCCCGTCCTTCGCCCACGCCTCGTCGGTGTAGAGCGGATTGGTCTCGCCCAGCGAGCCGCAGTAGTTCGCGATCATCTCGGCGGTCACATTCAGCGAGCCCAGCTCAACCTCTTTGCCGACCACCGTCTCGTCGTATTCGAAAGCCGCGTCCGAACCACCCTCGTCCGAGGTCATCAGCTTCCCTCTCTAACGGCGGCCGAGCCCGCCTCCACTGTCTCTTCCACTCGCACGGCGTGGATCTCGCCGCTCCGTAGTTCTTCCACCAGCGCCTCCACGGAGGTCACCGGGCGCTGAAACGCCGTCAGGCAGCGTCCGATCGCGTTCACGAAGTGGGCATCGCTGCCGCCGACGCAGGCCAGGCCGTGCGCCTCCGCCAACTTCAGCGCGCGCCCGTTCTCGTCGTCGTTGCTGCCGCCGTTCAGTTGCTCGACCGCCCCCACCTGCTCCAGCGAGACGCCGCGCTCCGCCACGTGCTCCGCCAGCCCGATGCGCGGCCGCCCGGCGTGCGCGCCAACCGCGTAGCCGCCGAACTCCCGCGCCCCGCTGAAGACGTCCTCATACGGCAGCGCGATGTTCGAGAGGTCGAACTCCTTCGCGAAACGCTCATCGATGCCGTACACCAGCACGTGCCCGACGTCCGTCTCCACCTCCGCGCCTCGCAGCACCGTCACCCCGTATTGCTCCGCCAGGTCGGAGTAGTCGACCGCCGGATCGAACTGGCGGTGCTCCGTCAGCACGAAACCGTCGATGCGAAAGCCCTTCTTGCGGCGCGCGACGATCCATTTCAGGTAGCCCTCCACCGTCCCACCGGCGTCGTCCGACGCGTCGGTTGAGTGCGAGTGCAGGTCGAGGTACCAGTGACCGGAGGCCGGTGCGGATTCAGAAATTGCGAAATCCAGTTGTGACTGCAGCCTCCCCGCAGATGTCGGGGGGCCGCCAATTCTCGTCTCGCTCCGCCCGAAGCGTCAATGCACCCCGTCCGCTCACGCCTGCCCTCACTTGTCGCACCCGATGGCGGCGGCCCACAATGCGCCCATGACAGACCCTGCCGGCGGCGCCACGGAAACCAGCGACCTCGACACGGACGAGCCCGACTTCAGCGAACTCGAACCCCGCCTGCAGGAGTGGCTCCTGGACAGTGGCGTCGTCGACGGCCGCCGTCTCGTCCGCGTCGATGACGCCACCATCCTCATCTCCAAGTTCGAGCCCGGCTTCGCCGCCGGCGTCCACGCCGTGCTCGACCTCCTGCCCGAACTGTTCGACCAGGAACTGATCATCGCCGCCTACGACGACGTCGCCGCCACCGCAGCCGCAGCAGGGAAGGCCCCGCTTCGCGTCGACGTCTGGAACGACGCCACGCACGGCATGCTGGCGACGCTCAGCGGGGAGCGGGAGGTCGATGACAACCGCCAGGCGCTCGTCCGCGTCGGCCTCGTCTCCGTTCGCGCGCTGCTCGACACCCTGCTCTGGAGCGGACCCACCATCAGCGACGGCGGTTACACGCCGCAGGCCGGCGAAGTCACCGCCTACCTCGAAGCCACCGACCGCCTGGACACCGACCACGACCTCTTCACACGCCACTACGGCACGTTCGAGGAGCGCCAGGTCGTCAACTACTGCCCCGGGGCTCCGTTCGCCCGCAGGATGATCAACCAGGCGTGGATCACCTGCACCGGCACCCAGCCCCCGGAACCGCCGGCGGCCTGAGACCGAAGCGTTGCGCTCGGCACGCCGAGCCATGGCCTAGGCCTGCACCCACGGCCCCGTCGCCAGCGCCTCCAGCGCAGCGTCATCGACCTCCACGCCGAGCCCGGGGCCCGACGGCGTCATGCCGCCATCGACCGGCCACAGCGGTTCGGCCACCACATCACCGACCAGGTGGTCGCCGGTCCCCAGCCCGTGCGCAGCGTCCCACGGCAGCGCCGCCGCCAGGTGCAGCGCCGCCGCCGTGCCGATGCTCGAATCGAACGTCGTCGTGACGAAGCTGCCGATGCCTGCGAGCGCCGCTCGCCGCGACAGCGCCAGCGCCGGACGGACGCCACCCAGCACCATCGGCTTCAGCACCAGCAGGTCCGCCGCTCGCAGCTCAATCACCCGCGCCACGCGATCGCCGTTCGAGAGCGCCTCGTCCGCGGCCAGACGGAACGGCGAGAGCTCGCGCAGCCGCGACAGCGCCTCGACGTCTCCGGCCGCCACCGGCTGCTCCAGCAGCTCCACACGGTGCGAGGTAAGGAGCGAGAGAGCCTGTGCGGCCGTCTCCTCGTCCCAGGCTCCGTTTGCGTCCAGCCGCAACACGGCGTCCGGGCAGGCGTCTCGCACCGCTCCCACCAGCGAGGTGTCATGCTCCAGCGTCCCCGTGCCCGCCTTCAGCTTGAGCACGGAGTAGCCGGCCTCCAACGCCTCCGAAGCGAATGCGACGACCTCGTCCGCGCTGCCCTCGCCGATCACCGCGTTCACCAGCACGGAGTCGCCCGGCGTCTCGTCGAGCAGCGCCGCCACCGGCTGCCCGGCCGCGCGCCCTTCGAGGTCGAGCAGCGCCGTGTCCACGGCGCAGCGCAGGGCTGCGACACCCGCTCCCGTTGCCGGCAGCAGGTCCATCGTCGCCATCCCGCTCCGACCCGCCAGGTTCGACCCGTACCGATCGAGCAGTCGCATGACGTCCGCCTGGGTGCCGCCTCCGATCGAGGCCAGGGGCGACGCCTCGCCCACACCGCTCATGCCGTCGCCGTCGCGCAGCTCCAGCAACACGCCCTCACAGTCCTCAATCGCGCCGCTGGCAGCGTCGAAGCGACGCCGCATCGGCAGCCGGAACGGCCGCCAGCGCGCAGACTCGATGCGCGAACTCATACCGCCACCCCGATCGCCAGCAACAACCCGAAGACAAGATGCAGCCGCGCCGTCTCGCGCAGCGCCCGGTTCAGCGAGAGCCCGTCCTCACTTCCCAGCACCGCGCGCATCGGCGGCGCCGCCAGCGGCGCCGTCAGCCACGACAGCAGCACACACCCCGGAAAGTCCCCGAGCAGCCACAGCGCGGCGGCGGCGACGTAGGCCGCCGCCAGCGTCGCGACGAACTGCCAGCGAGCCAGCCGCCGGCCCAGCCGCACCGCCAGCGTGAGCTTGCCCGCGCGCCGGTCCGTATCGATGTCGCGCACGTTGTTCACGTTGAGGATCGCCGTCACGGTCAGCGCCACCGGAACCGCCGCCGCCACCACCTCGCCGCTCAGCTCCCCGGCCTGCACGAAATATGTGCCGGCCACCGCCAGCAGCCCGAAGAATACGAACACGAAGACATCGCCCAGCCCGCGATAGCCGTACGGCCACGGCCCGGCCGTGTAGGCCACCGCGGCGCCGATCGAGGCCAGTCCGATGGCAATCACCGGCCACCCGGCCACGGCCGCCAGGTAGATTCCGGCCAGCGCCGCCAGCGCGAACGCCACCGCGGCGCCGGCCGTCACCTCGCGCTCGCTCAGCATCCCCTGCTGCGTCACCCGCGGCGGCCCCAGTCGTTGCTCGTCGTCCGCGCCACGGCGGAAGTCGGCCACATCGTTCGCCAGGTTCGCCCCCACCTGCAGCAGCAGCGCCCCCACCATCGCGGCCGCGGCCGGCCCCGCGTCGAAGACATCGTCTCGGATCGCCAGCCCGGTTCCGACCAGCACCGGTACCACGGCGGCGCTGAGCGTCGGCGGCCGGATCGCCAGCAGCCAGACACGGACCGGCCCGGGACGGGCGGCGGAGAGCGCCTCAGCCATCGCTAGTCATCGATCACCGGCTCAGGGGAGCCGCGGGAATTTCTGGAAGTCGGGCGTGCGCTTCTCCAGGAAGGCGTCTCGCCCCTCCTTGCCCTCATCCGTCATGTAGAACAGCGACGTCGCGTCGCCGGCGAGTTGCTGAAGCCCGACGATGCCGTCCGTGTCGGCCAGGAAGGCCGCCTTCAGGAACCGGATCGCCGTCGGACTGTGCTGCAGGATCTCTCGCGCCCACTTCACGCCCTCGTCCTCCAGCTGGTCGAGTGGCACGACGGCGTTGACTAGGCCCATGTCCAGCGCCTCCTGCGCGCCGTACTGCCGGCAGAGGTACCAGATCTCGCGCGCCTTCTTGTGCCCGACGATGCGAGCGAGCTGCGTCGAGCCCAGCCCGGCGTCGAACGACCCCACCTTCGGGCCCGTCTGCCCGAAGCGCGCGTTGTCGGCCGCAATCGTCATGTCGCAGATCACGTGCAGCACGTGCCCGCCACCGATCGCGTACCCGGCGACCAGCGCGATCACCGGCTTCGGCATCGAGCGGATATAGCGCTGCAACGGCAGCACGTTCAGCCGTGGCACACCGTCGTCGCCGACATAGCCGCCGTCGCCACGCACGCGCTGGTCGCCGCCGGAGCAGAACGCCCGCCCGCCCGCGCCGGTCAGCAGCACGACGCCGATCTCGGCGTCCTCGCCGGCGTCCAGGAACGCCTCGTGCAGTTGTGTCGTTGTCTGCGGCCGGAACGCATTGTGCAGCTCCGGCCGGTTGATCGTGATCTTGGCGATTCCCTCCGCCTTCTCGTACAGGATGTCGCTGTACTCGCCGGCGGCCTGCCACTGAATGCTCATCTCGCCCTCCTGAGGCCCCACACCCCCTGTTTACGGCATCTCGCCCCAGCCAGCGAGGCCCGGGCGACGTTCTGGCAGCCATCACTCGAACAACGTCTGGCCGGGCCAACGCTCCCGCGCTGCCCTCTGCCCCGCGCTCTGCACCCCGCGCGTTACCGGCCTGCCCCGGGATGCACGCGACGCAGGAACGTCAGCACCGCCTCCGCGAACTGCGAAGGCCGCTCGATGTGCGCAGCGTGACCCGCGCCGTCGATCAGGTTCACGGCCGATGTCGGCAGCACCTGCTGCAGCTCCCCGGCGATCGCGCTGAACTTCTCGTCCAGCGTGCCCGCCACCAGCAGCACCGGCGTCAGCACCCGGCTCAGACGATCGTGCACCGGCTCCTGCGTCCCCGCGCCCATCCCCCGCAGGCTATTCGCCAGCCCCACCGCCCGGTTCTCCAGCCGCCCGGCGCGGATCGAGGCCCGCGTCTCCTCCGGCAGCGAAGATTGCGTCGCGAACAGCGGCACCGCCTGCCAGTAGTCGATGAACGTCTCGACGCCGTCGCGGTCGATGCGGTCCGCGAGCGCCTCGTCGCTCTCGATCCGCGACGCCCGCTCCGCACCTTCGAGTCCAGCCGTCGCCCCCTCGAGCACGAGGGCGGAGACCGCCTCCGGCCGGTGTACGGCTACCTGCAGCGCGGTCCGACCGCCCATCGAGTAGCCGATCCACGTCGCGCGGTCGTGCCCGAGCGCCC